>JAZSOJ010000017.1:0-2284 GCA_045536855.1 Clostridia bacterium
GAGATGGTCTTGTCTTTTTTGAGTAGCGTGCCGTCCAAATCGGTACAAATCAATATCCCGTCAAACTTTCCCATAGCCGTTTCCTTTCGCTCAATCCTTTTCCTTCGTAAATCTATTATACATTATATGAGCTCAAATTGCAATTCTTCACAAAAAATACCCGATTGCATTTGCAACCGGGTATTTTACTTGCGGATTAATATCCCATGCCTGCGGGCATCGACGGTGCTGCCGGAGCAGCCTCCGGTGCCGGTTTGTCAGCAACCAAACTTTCGGTGGTCAGAACCATCGCAGCCACACTTGCCGCATTCTCGAGTGCACTCCTCGTAACCTTTGCCGGGTCAACGATACCTGCCTCTAACATATCTACATATTTTTCATTCAGTGCATCAAAACCAAAGGATGCGCTGTCGGAATCTTTGAGCTTTTCAACGATCACAGAACCCTCTAAGCCTGCGTTTGCCGCAATCTGCTTCACCGGCTCTTCGAGTGCCTTTAAGACAATCTGAACACCCGTTTTCTCATCGCCCGAAGTAGTATCCAAAAGCTTTTCAACTGCGCCGATTGCCTTGATGTAGGACGTACCGCCGCCTGCAACGATACCTTCTTCAACCGCTGCTTTGGTTGCTGCGAGAGCATCTTCGATACGAAGCTTCATTTCTTTCATTTCGGTCTCGGTAGCCGCACCAACTTTAATCACCGCAACACCGCCGGACAGTTTTGCCAGGCGCTCCTGCAGCTTTTCTTTATCAAATTCAGAGGTGGTTTCCTCCAGCTGTGCTTTAATCTGTGCAACACGGCCACGAATTGCTTCGCTGTCACCTGCACCGTCAACAATAATGGTGTTCTCCTTGGAAACCTTCACCTGACGAGCACGACCCAGCTGAGTAATCTGGGTTTCTTTTATGTCTAAGCCCAATTCCTCGGTGATAACCTCACCGCCGGTCAAAATGGCGATATCTTTGAGCATTTCCTTTCTTCTGTCGCCAAAGCCCGGAGCTTTTACTGCAACACAGACGAATGTACCACGCAATTTGTTCACCAAAAGGGTTGCTAAAGCTTCGCCTTCAATGTCCTCAGCAATAATCAGGAGCTTTTTACCCTGCTGTACAATCTGCTCTAAGATCGGCAGAAGATCCTGAATGTTCGAAATTTTCTTATCGGTAATCAAGATATAAGCATCATCTAAAACGGCTTCCATTTTATCCACATCGGTAGCCATATACGGAGAAATATAACCACGGTCAAACTGCATACCCTCAACAACCTCGGAGTAGGTCTCTGCGGTTTTGGATTCTTCAACGGTGATCACGCCGTCGTTGGTTACCTTTTCCATGGCATCTGCAATCAAATTACCAACCGTCTCATTTGCTGCGGAAATCGCTGCAACACGAGCGATATCATCCTTGCCCTTTACTTTTTCGCTGGTAGATACAACATATTCTACCGCCGCCTTGGTTGCCGCACTGATACCCTTTTTCACAATCATCGGGTTTGCGCCGGCTGCGATGTTTTTCATGCCCTCACGAATGAGTGCCTGCGCAAGCAGGGTAGCCGTTGTGGTACCGTCACCTGCAACATCGTTGGTTTTGGTGGCAACTTCTTTTACGAGCTGTGCCCCCATGTTTTCAAATGCGTCGTCGAGCTCAACCTCTTTTGCGATGGTAACGCCGTCATTGGTAATGAGCGGAGCGCCGAACTTTTTATCTAAAACAACATTGCGGCCCTTGGGTCCCAAGGTCACTTTTACGGTATCTGCCAACTGGTCAACGCCGCTTTGCAATGCTTTTCTTGCTTCTTCGCCAAATTTAATTTCCTTTGCCATGTTTTTTACCTCCAAACAATCAATTAGTCAATAATTGCTAAAACGTCACTCTGCTTTACGATGGTATATTCTTCGCCGTCAAATTTAACCTCTGTGCCTGCATATTTGCTGGTAATGACACGATCGCCAACAGAAAGCTCCATTTTTACTTCTTTTCCGTCAATTACGCCGCCGGGGCCAACAGCTATAACCTCTGCCACCTGCGGTTTTTCCTTTGCAGTACCCGGCAGAACGATTCCGCTTTTCGTCGTTTCCTCAGTTTCTACCATCTTGATGACAACACGGTCACCCAAGGGTTTAATCGTCATGATAATTCCTCCTTCTGGATGTATGTAATGTTTTTAATTTGCAACAAATTAGCACTCACAACAAAAGAGTGCTAATACAACTATTATATTACTCAATTATTGCCATTTTGGCAAATATTATCCTCTCCATTTTTTGAAAATATCGCTTTCT
>JAZSOJ010000159.1:0-9283 GCA_045536855.1 Clostridia bacterium
GTGTGGTAATATATACTCACAGGGGGCAAACACCTGATATTGATTAGGAGGCAATGAGATATGAAATTGTTTGATGTTTATTGTGGATTTAATATGTACAGAAAATGCGATGGTGGCTATGTTGCCAAAAATGCAAACGAAGAAATTATCGCTGAACGCGAACACGACCTTTACGCAGCAGTCAAGCTGTGTTGGTTTGCAAACAACTAATGAATAAGGGCGGCTAACAACCGCCCACAGATAAAGGAGGAGGCAAATATGGTTGATTGTCCGCTTTTCAATCATTGCAAGGAAGATTGCAGGAAATGCACCGATGAAATGAGGCAACAGAAAATCAAGGAAATTGCAATGGAACTCGTGCCGGTTGTTACAGAGGCAATCAACGCACTTGTTCCCGTGGTTGCTGATTGCGTTAGGGCAGTTACAGATTTTGCAATTGCAATGTATAAGCGATATCCAAATAAACGCATTCTTTGGCTTGCTTTATATCACCCAAAGGCAAAAGTTAGGAAAAAGAACAAAAGCAGAATTATAAAGTATTTCAAAAACATAATTTAGGAGGCAATTATTATGGAAAAGTTTATTTGCAATGCAACCGGCGTTTTGCTGATTTTGGTAACACTGGCTTGTTTAATTTTGTGTTTCTGCCTGCAGTCTGTTGGATCGTATATTTTATTGGCAATTTTTCTCGCTCTTGGACATTTATACTGCGAAAAAGCACCTGAATTTTTGTAAAATGGGTGGTGTCAATGAAGACTATGGAGTATCCAATGCCATGCGATAATTGCGACAAAAACAACCACAGACTTTGCCATTATCGTGATTGTGCGCCATGGAAAATAAGATATTTGTACCGTCAAAAGCAAATCAACGCATATGCAAAAAAGGTTTTGCCAGACTATGATGAACGACAAAGGAAATGGAGGGAAGAATATGGCAGAAGCAAAACTTCTTGAGTTTCCGTATGAAAAAATTGCAATGACCGGCGGTGAAATGCCGACCGGTTTGGAATATCCCGACCAGATTCTTTTCCTTGAGTTGCGGCTTCTGTATGACAGTTACAAGCGAAAGTTGATTGATCGTGAAAAGGCCACCCAGGAAAAGGTGGAATTATTGCGAACATATGAAGCACACAAGATTGTTGACAGGTGCGGAAAAGAGTGGGTCGAACAAATTAAAAGGACGGAGTTGGCCAGGGCGGAATACAGAAAAAACAAAACAATAGAGAACGCCGACATTTTGGTGGCGTGCGTGGAGGGAGTGAAGAAAAATTGAATTGTCCTAATTGTGGATATGAGTTTTCAAAAGTTGTGGATTGCAGAAACATTTGCAACGGGAAAAAGAGAAGAAGGCAGTGCGTTGGATGCGGATTTAGGTACAATGCAATAGAAATATCAGAAGAGGCATATAAAAACCTTAAAGATATAGAGTGGAAAGCAAAAGTATATATGATGGAGAACAAAACATGAAAACAGAAATTTTGAAGATTAAAGGAAACTGGAAAGAAGTTGTAGACGATTGCCGAGCCACAGTAAAAAAACTTCCCCTTGGAAAAGAGCCGAGCATTGCCTTTCGTAAAAGCATTTTGATTTCCGAACACAGTCCTATTCGTGATATGTGGGTAAAATTTAAGTGGTCTGGAATTAAATATTGGGTAGCTATGCATTGGAAGACGCACAGGTGGGAAAGTCGTGTAAACAGCCAGCGAAATGACCGGCAGAGTTTTTACGACAGGGAAAAGGCACCGCAAGACGCTCCGGTGATCTTTATAGGAGATGCAAACATCCAGCACACCATTGACACGTGGAGAAAACGCCTTTGCTACCAGGCCAGTGCAGAAACAAGAAGCTATGCAGAAGACTTTAAGCGAGCAATGAAAGAGGTAGAGCCTGAATGGGCCGATGTTCTGGTGCCGAACTGTGTGTATCGCTGTGGTTGCCCCGAACCGCAAACCTGTGGTTATTATCAGCGACTTGTAAAGCACAATCCCAAAATCGCAAGTACCAACATCCAGGAACGCTATGACGCATACAACGAGGTATTTTATGGAGATTAAAGACAGCGGCGAAAGAACAGAATTTCCGAGCGGCGCAAAAAGGGATATGCACGAAGGAAAGGGAAGAATGGACTTACTGCCATGGGCGGCCATTATGGAAGTTTCCAAACATTGCGAAGTTGGTGCAAAGAAATATGGCGAACACAATGTAAGCCTTGGAATCCCTACAAGCTCCCTGTGCGATTCTGCGGCACGACATTTGGCGAAGTATCTTGATGGCTGGACGGATGAACCACACCTTTTGTCAGCCTGTTGGAATTTGCTGTGGGCATTAGAAATGGTTATAAAACATCCAGAATGCGTAAATACACCATGGAGGCCTGAAAATGGAAAGTAAGAGCGAAAGATTTGATAGAAGCGGAATCCGTGACAAAAACCCTTGCTACGGATGCACAAGAGAGTGGAAGAAGCCGGGGTGTCACGATACTTGCCCCGACAGAAAGCCATGGGTTGGTGAGTTGAAGCGAGTAAACGAAAACCGCAAGCAATACGACTCAAAACCATTTGTTCAGTACAACCCCTTCGATTATTGACAAACCACAAAATAATTGATAAAATAGTGTATATGGATGGGAAACTGTCTGTATGCACTATTTTTCTGTTTGGAGGCAATTATGGAAATTAAAGAAACAATTAAGGAATTAAAGGTTATAAAAGAATTTTTTGAAGAACAAAGTGGGGGCTGTTGCCCTTTATGTATTTTAAGTGCGATTGAATATCTTGAAATAATGGAGGGCGGAAATGGAACTAAAAATTGAGTATTTGCCGATTAAGGCGTTGAAGCCGTAAAATGATATAATGCAAGGACAGAGGGTAGCTCCCTTTTCAATGCCTAACCATTGATTACTTGCTTTATATAATAAATTCTGTTAGGAGAATGAATATGAGCGAAAACATCAAAAGTCACGGATGGCGAATAACCAACGAGCAAAGAATAAAAGTTTTGTCTTTTCTTTCTTCGTTTGACCCTAAAAGCGAAATTGAACAAAGGGACAAAAAAATATTGCAATATATCTTTGTCGATAATTTTTCTGCATCTGCCGTTTCAAGGCTCAACGATCCGGACTTGATTTCTACAAGCAATAGGTCAAAAGGGAAAAATCTATCTGCCGTATCAATATTGAGAAGCGTATATAAATATTTTCCCGAATTTGAGCGGAGAGAAGCACTATATAAGCCAAAAAGCAGAGATGCAAGAATTGAACTTAGAATGAAACGAGAAAAGGAAGTTTCAAAACATATAAAACAATGCGCTTTTTGCGGAACAAAGAAAAATCTTGAAGAACATCATATGATACCGCTTTCTATGGGTGGTACAAATGATGAATTAAACTTGGTGTTTCTTTGCAAAGATTGCCACAAAGCTGTAACATCATATCAATGGAAAATTTGGAAAGAGGGTGCTTGTAATGGGTAAGGCAAATATAGAAAATTTAAGAACGCCCAGCACGGAGCAAGCACGAGAAATGCAGAAGAAATCCGCTGAAAAGCGTTCGCAAAATATCAAGGAAAGAAAACTGATCCGTCAAGTTATCGAGGAACGGCTCGGCGGTGCGGACTTGGAAGAAATCGTTGACAACTTGATTGACAGAGCGAAGCACGATAGCAAGGATTTTGAAGTATTGCAATCTGCATTGGGTCAAAAGCCTGTCGATAAGGTACAGATGAAAACGGATGTCAATATTGCCGACTCTGCCGAAAGATTAAGCAACATCTTTGAGCAGATAAAGGAGGAAAAATGACAGGTATATACAGAATACGGAATATAAAAAACGGTAAAATATATATCGGTCAAAGCGTTGACATTAGCCATAGATGGGCGTGCCATTTGTACGATTTAAGAAACAAAAGACACGCAAATCCGCACTTGCAAAGGGCATATAACATAGACCCTGACTCTCTTGTTTTTGAAATTGTATGTCAATGTGAGGAAAAAGACCTTAACGAGATCGAAGCGGCGTTGATTAAGAAATACAACACAACAAATGATAAGTTTGGGTATAATATTTCTAACGGCGGTGACGGTCAAGGCTCTATGTCTGAAAGCACAAAAGCAAAATTGTCTGCGGCAAAGATGGGAAATAAGTCTATGTGCGGTGTAAAGCTGACCGATGAATGGAAAAAGCATCTTTCGGAAGCACAGCCACATAAAAGAAAAATTATCTGCATTGAAACACAAGTTGTATATGACAGCGGTTTTGATGCGGCAAGAAAAACAGGCGTAAACAGAAGTCACATTGTTTCTTGTTGCACCAAACATAAAAAGAGTGCTGGCGGCTATCATTGGGCATATTATGAACAAGATTGAGTTTGCAAGAGCAATATACAAACATCCAGAAAAAGTGGGGGTTTCCGTTGGCTTTAAGGACTTAACGGAAATACACGGCGAATGGATAAGGGAAATGGTTTGGGGCGATAGCGATTACACTTTGATGGCTCATCGTGCCGCCTACAAATCATCTTGCCTTGCCGTTGCAATATCGTTGATTATGATTTTCTATCCTACGAAAAACATTATTTTTCTGCGAAAGGCAGACAACGATGTTTCCGAAATGATACGGATGGTAAATAAAATATTGAAGTCGCAGATATTGATAGATATTTGTGCAGTTTTACACGGGGTTTCGTTGGAACTGACAGAGGAAGCAAGCGACCATATAAGCACAAGCCTTTGGACTTCCCCAATGGGTGCGTCACAGTTGCTTGGCATTGGTATAAAATCGTCAATTACTGGTAAACACTCCGAAATTGTCATAACGGACGATATTTGTAATGTTTCCGACAGAATAAGCAAGGCTGAAAGAGATCGGACAAAACTGCAATATCAAGAGTTGCAGAATATCCGAAACAGAGGCGGTAGAATAATCAACCTTGGCACAAAATGGCATAAAGACGATGTTTTCACTTTGATGGACAATATCCACATTTATGACTACAAGCGGACAGGGTTGATAAGTGATGAACAGTTAAAGAAAATCAAAGAGAGTATGACAGCCTCTTTGTTTGCTTGTAACTATGAGTTGAAAATTATCGCTGCTGAAGATGTTATTTTTGACAATCCGCAGACTGGAGCAAACCCGTCTTTGGTCGAACAGGGTGAATGTCACATTGATGCGGCTTATGGTGGCGAGGACTACACGGCATTTACCATTTGCCGAAAGAAAGACGGCAAATATTATGTCTATGGTCGATGCTGGCGAAAGCACATTGACGATGTACAGGATGATATAATCAAATTGCGGCAATCGTTCAATGCCGGTCGTATTCATTGCGAGAACAACGGCGACAAGGGATATTTGGGCAAGGCTTTGCGACAAAAGGGCGAAAGAGTAGCCATATACCACGAGGCTATGAACAAGTACCTCAAAATCACCAGTTATCTAAAGGCTGAATGGCGAAATGTGATTTTTGTGCAAGGAACGGACAAAGAATACATTGACCAAATCTGCGACTATAACGAGAACGCAGAACACGATGATGCACCTGACAGCCTTGCAAGCCTTATCCGCAAATTATGGAACAGAAACGACACGGCAACAAGCAATTACACACCGATTTTTATGTAGGAGGCAAATATGGAAATCACAAGAAAAAGATATGTTGTTATGAGAAAGAACCGCACAGAGGTTTGGTGCGGTTTGGCACGCACATTTCATTTCAAGCCAATTAACGATATTGGAGAAACGGCAATAAAGACCTATCGAACAAGAAAACAAGCGGAAAGCGGTTGCAGTAGTTGGGATAGGGATTTTGAAGTTGTCGAGGTTGTGGAAACCATAAAAACTGTTGAACAAATCAGTAAGGGAGCGTGATTGACATTCTCACATATAACGACCTTTTGAAAATTGGCGAAAACGAACGGGGCAGGATGGAGTTTGTGCTATCGGCTATTCGGGAGCATAAGGCAAGCAAGGATTATGCGATTGCTGCTGATGCGGAATTGTACTACAAGCACCAAAACCCCACAATTATGCGGTTTCAGAAATTCGTGCATAACCAATTCGGGCAGAAAGTGCCCGACATTTGGAGTGCAAATAACAAGATCGCATCAAACTGGTACAACTATTTCACCACGCAGGCAGTTTCCTATCTGCTAGGCAATGGCGTGACTTTCAAAACCGAAGCGAACAAGAAAAAGCTGGGCAAAGACTTTGACAAGCGTGTGCAGGATTGTGCCACGGCTGCAAAGAATGGCGGTATTGGTTTCGGCTTTTGGAACTATGACCATTTGGAAGTGTTCAAGCTGACCGAGTTTGTGCCTCTGTATGATGAGGACGACGGCGGCTTGAAGGCTGGTATCCGTTTTTGGCAGATTGACGATCAGAAGCCGCTCCGCGCCACTCTGTACGAACTGGACGGTTACACCGATTACATCAAGCGCAAGGACGAAGATGTGACCGTTCTCCACGACAATAGGGCATACAAGCAGATTATCCGTAAATCCGAGGTTGAGGGCGAAACAATCATTGATGGAGAAAATTACCCCGGTTTTCCCATTGTGCCGATGTGGAATGTCAACCGACAGAGCGACCTTGTAGGCAATCAAGGCACTATTGATGCTTACGATTTGATGGTGTCCGGCTTGGTTAACAATGTCAGCGATGGCGAGTTCATCTATTGGATTTTGAAGAACTGCGGCGGTATGAGCGAACTGGACGATGCAAAGTTCATTGAGCAGTTGAAACTGACACACACCGCCCACGCTGACGGCGATGACGGCGCATCTGTTGAGGCTCACAATGTGTCTGTGGAGTTTGAAGCAACCGCAGAGGCACTTGACCGATTGGAAAAACAGCTTTTCAAGGATTTTATGGCTTTGAAAGTTGAGGACATCGGAGCCGGTGCAACAAACGACCAAATCCAGGCGGCCTACGAGCCTATAAATCAGAAAACAGACCAGTTTGAATATTGCGTGACCGAGTTTATCAATGGCATTTTGGAACTTGCTGGCATTGAGGACGAGCCGACTTATACAAGGTCGCAGATGTCCAACCAAAGCGAACTGCTGGAAATGGTTTTGCAGTGTGCGGAATATCTGGACGATGAATATGTCACTACCAAGATTTTGACATTGCTGGGCGATGCTGACAAAGCACAGGAAGTGCTAAAACGCAAGGATGCAGAGGCGGCTGACCGATACAAACAGCAGGAAGCGGAACTGGAAGAATTGCGAAATCAGCAGAACAATGAACCCGTGGAGGAAACGGAAGAATAAAAGCGTGGGGGGTGTTTAATTGAAATCCGACGCGGTCTACAAAAAGACAAAGCGGCAGATACAAAAGGAATACAACGATGCTCTTGAACGGGCATTGAAGAAAAACAGAGAGTATTTCAAGACCGTGGAAGCCGTGCAAAGTGGAAAGATTAAACCCCCTTACGGATTAAGAACCGAAAAGCAAATTGAAGCGTGGAAGCATGGATATTTGCGTCGGTATGCCAAAAAGTCAGATGCTATCAACTTGATGCTTGAGGAATTTCAAGCCGCTGGCATCAAGACCCGTAAAAATGTTCTGCGAATGATGCAACAGACCTATGGCATAGAAAACAAGGCAACGATTTCTTCCCTCCGTGCTGGCGGTATTCTTTCACCAAAAACGGAAAAGCAGATACAGACCATCCTTGACCAGAGAATGACCATCTTTGACAAAGGGGCATTAAAAAGCCTTGAACAAGGCGACCTTGCAAATAAGCGGTTGCGCCGTGAATTTGCACAAGGCATTTTGAAAGGCGATGATGATGCTCAAATGGTCAAGCGCATACAAAATATCACGGGTATGCAGGAACGGGATGCAATGCGAGTGTTGGAAACTGAGCGAACCCGTGTGATCGGTATGGCACAGCAAAGCACCGCTGAAGAATACACCGCCAAAACTGGACGGAAAGCAAAAAAGCGTTGGATTTGCTCATTCCACAATTCGAGAGAAAGCCATATCAACTTACACGGCAAAGTGGTGGATGTTGATATGGAGTTTGCACCGGATTTGCGTTACCCTGGTGATGAAAACGCACCTGCAGCCGAAACAGTAAATTGCCGTTGCAGAATGGAGATTTTTGACGATGGCGAATAATAACTATGTTTTCAAAGACAATACGGAATTGGTTTTGAACGCTCTTGCAAGTGCAACCAAAGAGGGCGCGCAGAAAATGGCTGATTGCGCCGTCGATTCCGTCCAGTATCAAATTCTGTACGGTTACAAAGACCCACACGGCAAGGATGGACATACCGAAATTGTGGACACGGGTGCATTGTTCGATTCCATCAAAGGCGATGTGAAACGGCAATCACAGAACCTTTATACAATCACCGTGGGAACTGACCGAGATTATGCGGTATATGTTCACAACGGAACACGCTACCTAAAGGCACGGCGGTTTATTACTGACGGTATCAACCGTGCAAGGGGAGATATGGAAGATATACTCCGTGATGAAATGAAAAACGCCTAAACCATTGACAAACGCAAAATATTTTGTATAATATTCGTGTATAAACAACCGCATATACATACAATCAAAGGGCAATGAAACGCCCCCGATGAAAAGGAGATTGAATTATTATGGCATTTACAAGAGCAACTATTCGCAACCTTGCAAAGGAAAGCGGGGTTGAACTTCCCAAAGAATTGGAAGATGCGCTGGTATCGGAGCATCTTACCGCAAGGAACGCTTATGCCGAAGAACAGGTAAAAGCGGAACTTGAAAAACAGCCTACCGAAAAGGCTGTAAATGTAAAGGACAGCGAGGAGTACAAGACGCTTGAAAAGTCCTTTAACGACTACAAGGCAGAAATCGCAAACAAACAGGCAAAGGAAGCCAAGGAAAAGGCTGTCCGTGCCTTTTACGAAAGCAAGGGTATCACCGGCAAGAACCTTGAGATTGCTATGCGTGGCAGTCGAGCCGAGATTGACGGCATCGAACTGGACGGCGAAAAGATAAAGGACAATTCCGCACTGGATGCACTTGTCAAGGGCGATTTCTCCGGCTTAGTCGCAACCACAACCACGAAGGGTGCGAATACCGCTAACCCTCCGGCGAACACTGGCGGCACAAAGCTGACGAAGGCTGAAATTTATGCTCGCGATGAGAATGGTAGATACAAGTTGTCTACGGCTGAACGTCAGAAAGCGCTTGCCGAAAATCCTGAATTACTGAATTGAAAGGAGCCTTATAATGGCAGCTACTTATGTTGAAACTCTGACTAATCCCCGTGACAGTCTCCCCAACGTC
>JAZSOJ010000092.1:0-15460 GCA_045536855.1 Clostridia bacterium
TGAAGCTGATTAAGGAAAATGAGCAGAATGAGTGCTGCAAATATTTTAAAGCCTGCGCTCGCTCGTGGAGATATTCAGGTGCTTGGCGCAACCACAATCGAAGAATACAGAAAGCACATTGAAAAGGATTCCGCATTAGAAAGAAGATTCCAGCCGGTAATGGTAAACGAACCTACCATTGCCGACACCGTTGAGATTATCAAGGGAATCCGTGATTATTATGAAAAATTCCATCATGTTAAAATTTCCGATGAGGTAGCAGAGCAGGCGGTCCTGATGTCTGAGCGCTATATTACCGACCGTTTTCTGCCGGATAAGGCAATTGATATCATTGACGAGGCGGGCTCGAAAGCGAACCTTGCAAACAAGGCACTTTTAAAACTTGTAGAGCTTGAAACGGCATTGAAAAAGATTCAGTTGGAAAAAGAAAATGCAGTTTCCGGGGATTCGCCGGAAGACTATCAGAAGGCGGCAGAATTAAAGGCAAAAGAATGTGCCCTGATTGAAGAAATCAATCGTTTGGAGGAAAGCGGTATTGACGCTGTTTTAACGGTAGAAGATGTAGCGTCGGTGATTGAAGACTGGACAGATATCCCCGTAAAGAGCATTACCGAGGCAGAAAGCAAGAAATTGCTTGCGTTGGAAGAACGACTTTCCGAGCGGGTGATCGGGCAGGAACATGCAATCAGCCTGATTGCGCAGGCGATTCGTCGTAACCGTGCACGCCTGACAAAAATTCGCCGACCGGTTTCCTTTATCTTTGTCGGCCCGACCGGTGTTGGTAAAACCGAGCTTGCAAAGACTTTGGCAAGTGTAATGTTTGATAACGAAGACGCAATGATTCGTGTGGATATGTCAGAATATATGGAAAAACACACGGTGTCTAAGCTGATCGGTGCACCTCCGGGTTATGTTGGCTATGATGAGGCAGGACAGCTGACCGAAAAAGTGCGCAGAAAGCCGTATTCGATTATCCTTTTGGATGAAATTGAAAAGGCGCACGAAGATGTATTTAATATTCTTTTGCAGATTTTAGATGATGGCCGTGTCGCAGACAGTCATGGACGCATGGTCAATTTTGAAAATACAATTATTATTATGACCTCAAACGCAGGTTCGCATTTAGCGTCTACAAGTTATGGTTTTAATAAAACAGCGGATGAAACAGCACAGTCAAAAGCGCAGACAGCCCTGAGAGAGATTTTCCGTCCGGAGTTTTTGAACCGTATTGACGATATCATTGTATTCCATCAGTTAAATCATGCGCAAAGAGAGAAGATTGTGGATCTGATGATTTCCGACTTGGCGAAAGAACTGTTTGAGAAAAATATGATTCTTGACGTTTCTCCGGCCGCACGGGCATTTGTTTTGGAAAAAGGTTATGACGAAAAATTTGGCGCACGTCCGCTGCGCAGAATGATTGAAAAGCATATCCAAAACCCGATTGCTGAGGCAGTAATCCGGGGTGAAGTTTCCAAACACAGTAAAATCCGTGTTGATGCAAAGGATGGAAAAATTGAAGTTGTGATCGAATCATTATAAAACAAAAAGAACAGAATCCGAATGGGATTCTGTTCTTTTTGCTTATTTCAAAAAATATTTGGCTTTAAGCCATTTCGTTTACTAAATCTTTCATGCTATACATTCCGACGGGCTTTCCGGCAAGGAAGATTCCTGCACGAATCGCACCGACGGCAAAAACTTCTCGGGAGGTTGCGGAGTGTGAAAGCTCAATCACCTCATTGTTTCCGGCGAAAATCACGCTGTGCTCGCCGACGATGGTGCCGCCCCGCACGGCATGAATGCCGATTTCTGCGGGATCACGCTTTTTGCGGACAGAATGACGGTCGTACACATATTGCGGTGCGTTTTCCAGACTCTCTGAAATGGCATCGGCAATCGCAAGCGCCGTGCCGCTGGGAGCGTCCAGTTTCTGGTTGTGGTGTTTTTCGATGATTTCAATATCAAAATTTCCCTCTAACAGCTTTGCCGCACGGGAGGCCAGCTCAATAATGAGATTGACGCCAAGCGACATATTGGCGGAGTAGAATACGGGAATCTCTTCCGAAGTTTTTCGCATTAGCTCAAGTTGCTCCTTATTAAGACCTGTCGTACAAATAACACAGGGCAAATGATGCGCTCTTGTGTAAGATATAATAGATTCAAAGTTTGCGGGGTTAGAAAAGTCAATCAGGACATCTGCCTCACCCGTAAAGTCATCATAGTGGTCAAACACGGGATAGCCTGCGAGGGATTCTGTATTGATGTCAAAACCGCATACGATACGTGCAGAATCTGATTCGCCTACCAGTCGGGAGATTGCCTGTCCCATACGTCCGTTTGCGCCGCTTAAAATAATCTTTGTCATTGGTACACCTCATTTACAGAATAGGGCTGTTGCGTTCCGCAACAGCCCTTGATATTTTGTCAGATTAAGCCTACTTCAGCAAGTGCCGATTTTAATATTTCGAGATTCGATTCTTCCATATCGCAGAGCGGCATACGAAGCTTTCCAACATTCATTCCCATCAGGTTCATTGCTGTTTTTACAGGGATGGGGTTGACCTCGATAAAGAGGGCTTTTACAAGATTTAAAAGTTTCAATTGTAATGCTAAGGAGCCCTTGACATCACCGTTTAAATATTTTTCGCAGATGTCGTGTGTTTCTTCCGGCATCACATTGGATAAAACGGAAATGACACCTTTTCCGCCCAAACTCATAATCGGAACAATCATATCGTCGTTGCCCGAATAAATATCTACCTCAGGACACTCTGCAGCAAGCTGCGTTGCATAAGCGATATTGCCGCTTGCTTCTTTGACCGCAACAATGTTTTCGATTGCGGAAAGTTTTTTCACGGTTTTAATATCAATATTAAGACCGGTACGGGAGGGAACGTTATAAAGGATAATCGGAATAGAAACAGCCTCCGCCATTGCCTTATAATGTTCATAAAGACCTTTTTGAGTGGTCTTGTTGTAATACGGAGTCACGAGCAGAAGACCGTCAACACCGAGAGCCTCTGCTTCTTTGCAAAGGTTTACGCCATGGGCGGTATCATTACTGCCGGCGCCGGCAATCACCGGAATACGACCGGCGACCTTTTTAACCGCAAAGTCAATGGCAGCTAAGTGCTCGGAGTCGGGCATGGTTGAAGATTCGCCTGTTGTTCCGCAAACGATGATCGCATCGGTTTTGTGTGTAATTTGATATTCAATAATGTTACCGAACGCTTCGTAATTGACACCGTTTTCATCAAACGGAGTAACAATCGCAACACCGGCGCCGGTAAAAATAGTTTTCTTTGCCATGGTGATTCCTCCTGCTTGCTCGATTATTGATTTTCCCAAATTTCAATCAACTTCTGTGCAATCTGAATGGTGTTCGTTGCGGCACCTTTTCTGATATTGTCTGCAACAACCCACATATTGATTCCGTTCTCAACACTTTCGTCACGACGGATACGTCCGACGAAAACTTCATCCTTGTCAGAAGCATCAATCGGCATTGGATATACTGCGTTTTCGGGATCATCTAAAACAACAAGACCCGGAGCTTGAGCCAGTGTCGCCTTCAATTCATCCAAATCAAACGGTTTTTCAAGCTCAACGTTGATGGACTCACTGTGGGACATAAAGACCGGTACACGAACGGTGGTTGCCGTTACACGCATCGTATCATCGCCTAAAATCTTACGGGTTTCGTTGACCATTTTCATTTCTTCCTTGGTATAACCGTTCGGCAGGAACACGTCAATCTGCGGCAGACAGTTGTTGAAAATCGGATGGTTAAACTTTTTCGGAGCCTCTCCCTTGATTCCGTTTTCCAAATCCTGATATCCTGCCTGACCTGCGCCCGAAACCGCCTGATAGGTGGAGTAAACAATACGTTTGATGCCGTATTTTTCCTGCAGGGGACGAATTGCTACCATTGCCTGAATGGTGGAGCAGTTCGGGTTTGCAATAATGCCGTGGTGCTTTTTAATATCCTCCGGATTGACTTCCGGAACAACCAACGGAACGGTGGGGTCCATACGCCACTGGCTGGAGTTGTCGATGACAACACAGCCTTTGGAGGCAGCAATCGGTGCGAATTTTTCGCTGATGGAGCCGCCGGCAGAGAACAGAGCAATATCAAAGCCTTCGTCAAAAGAGGTCTCTGTCAGCTCACGAATGGTGTATTCACTACCCATGAATTTGATTTTGCTTCCTGCAGAACGTGCAGATGCAAAAAGAGTATAGCTTTCTGCGGGCAGCTGTCTTTCCTCTAAAACCTTTAAGAATGTTCTTCCTACCATGCCGGTTGCGCCGACAACGGCAATTTTGTACTTTTTCATCGAATGTACCTCCTAAAATGTATATTCATAATTATTTTATGCAAAAAGTGTGTGAAAGGTGAATTGGCTTCAGGCAAAACAAAAGCCGAACTCGATCATAAGACAGAGCACGGCATTTCATACAAATCAGTCGTTCCGATCATTCAATGCCGAGCGCATTGGTAAAACAGAACATTATTTGTCGATAGCCCTCCATCAGCACAGACCGATGACAGTTGCATGGTTATTTGCCATACACCCAGCAGCAAGGGGTCGGTGCACCTTGCAACTTCGGCGTTTTTTCCTTTTACCGCACCCTCTCAAAGCTCCCGTGCTCTCTTGTGCAGTTACTGATAAAAAACGCTCCTCTACCTAAATCATAATTTTAGCACTTATTTTAAGTGGTGTCAATCTTTTTTGTTAATTAAATAAGAAAATTATATTTTTTATTAAAAAAGCTTGCGCAATTGGAAAAGAAAGGGTATAATATTATATTGTTAATATATTATACAATGGAGGTGTAGAATAATGAAATTTGCGAAGAAATTGACGGCGGCAATCCTTTCCGGAATGATGCTTTTCAGCGGTTTATCTGTATTTGCGGAGCCGGCAGCAGAAGGTCAGACCCCGCAGCAGGCAGGTCCGATGGAACTTTTGGTCAGCTTGTTGCCGATGATCGTTTTGATTGTCGTATTTTATTTTATCCTGATTCGTCCGCAGAGAAAGCGTGATAAGGAAAATAAGAATATGCTCGCAAACTTAAAAGTCGGTGATAATATTATCACGATTGGCGGTATCGTTGGCACCATTACCAAAATCAAGGACGAGAAAATCGTGATTGAAACCGGTACCAGAACCGAAAAACAACCGATGACGATGGAACGTTGGGCAGTTCGTGAGGTTGTAAAACCGGTCAGCGCAGACTGATTATAGCATATTTTCTCCCCGCAAAGAATAGGTATAGCATAGAAAGATGACCGATTTTTGTGGAGGAATGAAATATGGCTTTTCCAGAGTATAAAACAGTAAAGGATACCCGACCGACGAAGTTGGGAGCGGTAGCGCTTGCTAAGGCAATTCTGTGGGCCGTTGGACTCACGGCAGTGCTCTTTTTACTGGCGGCGTTGCTTTTGACCTATACGCCGATGCCCGAGCACTTGATTCCGTTTATTGTAATCGTGACATCGTTACTTTCGGTGGCTGTCGGCGGAATGGAAGCGGCTAAGGCAGCAAAAAGCCGGGGATGGCTGAAGGGAACTTTGGTTGGTGTTTTATACAGTATTATTTTGTTTTTGCTTTCGTCCGTAGCCGGTGGAATCGGTGGAGCGGGAAGTTATCTTTTGGTGATGACGGTGCTGTTCCTCTTGGTGGGTGCTGCGGGTGGAATTTTGGGCATTAATTTGTCTGACAAAAGAAAACGGTAGAGATGGAGGGAACACAGATGAAACACATTAAAACCTGTAACAAAGCAAGTCTTAAGGAAAGCATGAAGAAGGGTGGATGCGGCGAATGCCAGACCTCCTGCCAGTCTGCTTGCAAAACCTCCTGCACGGTTGCGAACCAGAAGTGCGAAAGAGTATAAGAAAAGCGGAAATGATCAGGCGGTAACAATAGTTGCCGCCTTTTCGCTTTCTTTCGGGAACGTGACAAAAGATGCGGAGCGATTTCGGCCTCTTTTGCGACGTTCCTACATTCAGAGAAATTATGGAAGGATTGAAATGGCATGATTCATCAATTTACCATTGATGGCACCAACATTGTGCTGGATGTTTACAGCGGTGCGGTGCATGAAGTGGATGATATGACGAAGGAGCTCATAGCACTGTTGGGCTCCCGCCCGACACAAAAGGAAATTCCGACAGAAGCTTTAAACAAACTTTCTGAAAAATATCCGGCAGAAGAGCTTAAAGAAGCGTATGATGATATTTTGGAGCTTTGTGATGAATATCTTTTATTTACCGATGACCCTTATCGGGAATATGCAAAGAACTGGCATAAAAACTCAGTAGTAAAAGCAATGTGCCTTCATATTGCACACGATTGTAATTTGCGTTGTAAATATTGCTTTGCGGATACCGGCTCCTACGACGGCAGAAGAGGCTTGATGTCTTTAGAAGTCGGAAAACAAGCGATTGATTTCGTCATTCAAAATTCGGGAAATCGTCGCAATATCGAGATTGACTTTTTCGGCGGTGAGCCGCTTTTGAATTTTGACGTGGTCAAAGGTATTGTCAGTTACGCACGTGAGGAAGAAAAGAAGTATAACAAAAACTTCCGCTTTACCATCACGACGAACGGCATTCTGCTTGATGAGGAGAAAAAACAATATATCAACGAGCATATGGTCAATATTGTGCTGAGCTTAGATGGCAGAAAAGAAGTCAACGACAATATGCGAATCCGTGTGGATGGCAGTGGTACATATGACAGCATTGTTGGGAAATTTCAGGATATGGCGGAATCACGTAATCAGGATAATTATTATGTCAGAGGCACATTTACCCGAAAAAATCTTGATTTCTCCGAAGATGTGCTGCATTTTGCGGACCTTGGTTTTAAGCAGGTTTCCGTAGAGCCGGTGGTGGCAGACCAGAAAGAAGATTATATGCTGCGTGAAGAAGATTTAGAGACGATTTACGCAGAATATGAAAAACTCGCCATTGAGTATGTCAAACGCAGAAAAGAAGGAAAAGGCTTTAACTTCTTCCACTTTATGATTGATTTAGAGGGCGGCCCTTGTATCGCAAAACGTCTCTCCGGTTGTGGTTCGGGGCACGAATATGTGGCGGTTGCACCAAACGGGGATATTTACCCCTGTCATCAGTTTGTCGGTGATGAGAGTATGAAGATGGGAAATGTGAAAGAGGGTACACTCAATCAGGAAATTAAGACGATGTTTGAGTCATCCAACGTCTATACAAAACCGGCCTGTGAAAATTGTTTTGCCAAATTTTATTGCAGCGGTGGTTGTCCTGCCAATGCATATAAATATTGTGGCGATATTAATACGCCTCTTCATATGAGCTGCGAATTGCAGAGGAAGCGTGTAGAATGCGCGCTTTATTGTGCGGTGAA
Source organism: Clostridia bacterium (assembly GCA_045536855.1). Taxonomy (GTDB): domain Bacteria; phylum Bacillota; class Clostridia; order UBA1381; family UBA9506; genus RGIG1666. Next base: position 7,392 of record JAZSOJ010000092.1, read on the forward strand.
ATTCCGTGAAATCGAAGAAGAGTCAGAGTAGAGATTTTTCTTTGCTCGAATATAATGAATCAGAACGATGTTTATAGTGAGGGTGTGCAGATGAAACAGGGCATAATGAAGAAATTTGAGGCCATACGGCCGCTCGTCGGCGATACGCCGCTCGTTGAAATCTCCCTGCGCTTTCGTGGTGAAGAACGCAAGGTCTATGCAAAGGCGGAGTATTATAACTTAACGGGCAGCATTAAAGACCGTGTAGCTTATCACATTTTGAAAAAAGCCTATGAAAACGGAACGATTTGCCCGGGTGATACGATCATAGAGGCAACCAGCGGAAATACGGGTATTTCATTTTCTGCGTTGGGACGCTATTTGGGACATCCGGTGGAAATTTATATGCCTGATTGGATGAGCCGTGAGCGTATCGCATTGATGGAAAGTTTTGGTGCAAAGGTGCATCTGGTTTCACATGAAGAGGGTGGCTTTTTAGGCTCCATCCGCATGACGGAAGAACGTGCGGCAGGAGGCGGAGTCTTTTTACCAAATCAGTTTTCCAATCCGGACAATGTAGAAGCACATGCGCTTTGGACGGGAGAAGAGATTGTCAGACAGTTAGCAACATTGGGTAAAACAGCGGGCGGTATTGTAGCCGGTGTTGGTACAGGTGGTACGGTGATGGGAATTGCCAAAAGCCTCAAGAAAGCAAATCCTGATTGCAAAATATATCCCTTAGAGCCGTCCAATTCTCCAACGCTTTCGACCGGATATAAAGTAGGAAAACACCGTATTTACGGCATTTCTGACGAGTTTATTCCGGATATATTAAAGCTGGAAGAGACGGATCGGGTGGTTTCCGTTGACGATGGTGATGCAATTTGTATGGCACGAATGCTTTCCGAAGAACTGGGTATAGGAGTGGGTGTCTCATCCGGCGCAAACTTCTTGGGAGCTTTACTTGCGCAAGATGAATTGGGAGCTTCCAAAACAGTCGTAACCGTGTTCGCAGATGACAACAAGAAATACCTGTCAACAGACTATTCCAAGCCTCAGACGAAAGAAAATGGATATCTCGCAAAAGAGGTTGAGCTTTTGGGCGTAACAGTAGTAAGATAATCAAAGACCTCGCACGAGGTCTTTTTTGGTTGTAAAGAGGAAACTGCCTTTATGAGTGACCGCTGCAGGCAAAGGATATCATAATATCGTCGGGAGATAGAAAGAATAATAAAAAGAAAGTGATTATTTTTTATAAACGCAGGAAGGACGAGGAGTAAATGAAAGATGTTCAAAAGGAAATGACACTTGAACAGATATTGGATGTCTCCATCAGCATCAGCTATTTGATGTTAAGTTACGGTGCGGAGATCAGCCGTGTAGAAGATACAGCGAGGAGACTATGCCTTGCATACGGAGTTGCAGAGGTTCATGTTTTTGCAATCTCTTCTTCGGTTGTTATTACGTTGATTCGGGACGGGAAAACGCTGACGCAGACAAGGAGAGTTACATCGATTAACACAAATTTAGATCGTGTAGACTGCTTAAATCAGTTATCTCGCTCCATCTGCGAAGAACTCTTTGACTATCAACGGATTATGCAATCCATTCAGGAAATCGAAAAACGGCCCTTGTATTCTAAAATAATAACAATTTTTGCATATGCTTTGATTTCCGGTGCATTTTCTGTATTTTTCGGCGGCTCAATTCTCGATGTTCTTTCGGCGGTGGCAATCGGTGCTGTGATGCGCATGGTGATGCTTCTTTTAGAGCATCTGAAAGCGGTTCCGTTTTTTACAACAGCCCTATCTTCCGCCATTTCGGCAGGCCTTGCGATGCTTGCGGCCCGGTTGTTTCAGGGAGTTTCGATTGAGGCAACCTTGCTGGGAGTTTTAATGAACCTTGTACCGGGTGTTGCGCTTACAAACAGTATGCGTGATTTCATAGCCACGGATTATATGTCCGGAACCGGACGTTTGGTAGAATGCTTTTTTTGCGGTACGGCAATCGCACTCGGAGCAGCCTTTGTATTGATTTGGAGATAGGAAAGGGGAAGAAAAATGCTTGAATTTTTAAGACCTTGTTTGGCATCGTTTGTTGCTTGCATCGGTTTTTCTATATTGTTTCAGATTCGGGGGAAAAACCTGTTTTTTGCTTCGTTGTGTGGCTTCATTTCTTGGGCGGGATACCTTTTGGCAGATGCATTTTTAGGCGTGGAGATTGCATCTTATTTCTTTGGTGCAACGGCTGCGGCGCTATATGCAGAAATTGCGGCACATATCCGCAAAGCTCCGGTTACCGTATTTTTAATTTTGGGAATTATCCCCTTGGTGCCGGGTTTGGCGGTATATCGGACGATGGAAGGATGCCTTTCCGGTAATTTGGAACAGTTTGTTACAATGGGAATTGAAACCTTAAAGATTGGTGGTGCGATTGCACTGGGATTGTTCTTATCCTCATCATTGTATCGACTTGCTCGGGCGTTTGTTCTTCCGATGGGACGCCGTAGGTCAAAGCAGATGGAATAAACTCGAAAAAGAGAAACCGAAATAGCTCTTTGGTAAACGGAGCGTGGATTGAATGTTTTCCGCAAAAGAGATACGATATCCTCAGGAGGTGTCGGTAATGGACTATTCAAAAACGGGAAAGCTAATTTCCGGGTTAAGGCGGGAACAAGGCCTGACGCAACGTGAGGTTGCAGAGGTATTGGGCGTTTGTGCCAAAACGGTTTCTAAATGGGAAACCGGGCGTGGTTTTCCCGATGTCAGCTTAATCTCAGCGCTTTCGAAACTGTTTCAGGTGGACATATCCAAACTCATCGAGGGGGAAATGCCGCAAATGAGACGGGAAGCCTGCAATGTGAAAAGAATAAAATTTTATGTCTGCAAAGAGTGCGGAAATCTATTAACGAGTGTGGGAGATGCAGAAATTGTATGCTGCGCAAGAAGGCTTTCGCCTTTGTCTGTTGCTTCGCCGGATGAGGCACATAAGTTAAATGTCGAAAAGATCGAGGATGAATATTACATCACATTCTTACATCCAATGACGAAGGAACATTATATTTCGTTTGTTTCTTATGTGCGCTTTGACAGGGTACTCACCGTAAAACTGTATCCTGAACAGGGTGGGGAGTTGCGCTTTCCGCAGATGCGGGGCGGAAAGATGTATTATTATTGCAATACACACGGATTGTTTGAACTTAAAATCTAAAATTCACATAAAAAGAACTGCCCGAAGCTTTCGTTTCGGGCAGTTCTTTTTATGACATTCTGATTAGATACTGACAATAGACATATACATTTTGGATTTTCTTCGCCTCAACACCATCGTCCGCTTGAATGATAGGCTGCGTTTCGGACGGCGCTATGTAAAGCTTAAATACAATTGCCTGTTGGCCCGGCCTCATATTTCTGATTTTCTTGTATTCCAGTTTTTTATCCGGTACGCCGATGTAATTAAAGATGATAGATTCGATTTCGGGATTTGAAAAGCATTTCAGCAAATCGTTGTCTGCCTGAACATCGATGATATGTCCTGCCTCTTCAAAGGAAATGTTATAGCATTTAAACTCTCCCTCGTTGATCACGGAAATCATGCTGCTGTTATCAAGCAGCAAAAAGGGTAATTTGTTAGCATTGCTCATACGATACGCCTCCTTAAAATTTGATTATAATAATTTTTCATCATCTTAACACTTAAGGTTTTCAAGCCATTCTAACAGCAATTTATTATCACTTATACCATTATATACCCTTACTCGTCGTAAAATAAACACTATATTTTAAATTATTTTAGCAAATCCCCAAAACCCAATCTGCGCATGGGAAAATCTCTTCATAAACCTTGTTTTGGAAACATATAATGTAGCAAACAAGCAAAAAGGGGATTTGCCACATGAAGGACTACATATCGGAACGGGCAGTTATGCTTGCGGGATATATTATTGAGCGAAAAGCGACTGTCAGAGATGCGGCTGCGGCTTTTAACATAAGCAAATCTACCGTACATAAAGACATCACCGAGCGGTTATGGAATGTGAATCGAAATCTTGCAAAGGATGCAAAAAAGATTTTGGATGAGAATAAGGCGACACGTCATATCAGAGGCGGCCAGGCAACGAAGGATAAATATGAGCGCAAAAGAAATGAAAAATAACCGAAAAAGCAGCCAAGGGCTGCTTTTTTATTGCCAAAATTCTTGACGTCGCAGCGACAGAAAAAATGCAATTTTGAGCGAGTTTGATTGACAGAAAACTTGAAATTACAAGTGCCATTTGATATAATTATTATATATAGAATTTTGTTTGTTGATTTCACAAGGACTACTGACAAAAAAGCTTGGAAGCGAAACCTTATCCCCTTTATATGTGATTGAGTTAAGCAATATAAAATCCTCTCTCAAACAGAGGGGAGATGAAACATATATGTTTCACTGATAAAAGTGTAATGGAGTTGTGTTATGGTAAAGATTTTATTTATATGTCACGGGAATATATGCCGCAGTCCGATGGCAGAATTTGTTTTTAAGGATCTTGCAGAAAAATCGGGAATGGGCGAACAATTCTACGTAGCATCTGCTGCAACGAGCTGTGAGGAAATAGGGAATCCCGTGCATCATGGAACCGCAAAAATTTTGGACGGGCTTGGCATATCATACGCCGGGAAATGCGCCATACATTTAGAAAAATCAGACTATGAAAAATACGATTATTTAGTGTGTATGGACAATGCAAATGTGCGCAACACTTTGCGGATTGTTGGAGATGATGCGGAGAAAAAAGTACATAAATTACTTGCGTTTATCGGCTCTTATGAAGAGGTAGCTGATCCGTGGTATACCGGCGATTTTGACAAAACATATAAAGATGTTCTGTCAGGTTGCAAGGGGCTTTTAAGACATATAGTAGAAAAAGAAAATCAAAGATAGAGGATGGGATATAGCAATAAAAGTGGTATCCATTATAGCCAAAGGTTATTAAATTATATCAAGAGGAAGAGGTGTTTCGTATGAAAAAAATGATTTTGTGTGTTCTTTTATTTTGTATGATGTTATCTTTGACAAGTCCTGTTTTTGCGGATGCGGCATATGAGATTCAGACGGAAGCATTTACTACGATTAAAATACCGTTTCCTGATAGTATCGAGAGCAGGAATTCCTGGCTGACACGTGCGAGGTACATAGATGGCGACGGTGTGATTCCGTTGTCTATGGCATATCATGACTATGTATATGCCACAATCCCGATGAAAAACAAAGACAAAGAGATTGAGGCTTTTGTTCCGGAGGAATTGACATTTGCCGATATTGACGACTCCAATCCTGATTTTCATGATTTTAAGATGCTTTCCAGGGTTGGTGTGATCCGAGGTGATGAAAACGGGAACGCAAATATTTATGATCATGTAACACGTGCGGAAGCTGTTGCGATGGTTATGCGCTTTATTGGTCTTGAATATATGCCTGAAGCCCATGCGATTACGAACTTTGACGATGTATATAAAACAGAGTGGTATTATCCGACCATTATGTCAGCATATCTGTGCGGCATCATCAAAGGCGACTCAGACACCACGTTCTCTCCGAACCGAGAGGTAACCAGAGAAGAAATCACAGTGATGATTGCAAGAGCCTTGCAGTATGCGGGATTAAGATGTTCAAAGTCTACGGCTACCAATTATGCAGATGAAGATGCGATTGCGGATTGGGCGAAAGAGGCATATGAGCTCATCGGCCGAAACATTGTATCAGATGTTGGTTATACAGAACACGAAAACATGCCCGAGGAACCTGTCAGACTTCTTCATCCGCAAAAAGCGGCAACAAGAGCGGATGTGGCATATATCCTGAACAATACGCAGGACGATTGTCAGCTGTATGCATCGGAGCTTGCGGAAATGTTTGGTTTTGATCGAGAGATGCCTAACATTGATGGTTCCACCTCCACTTATCCGTTTACGCAGGCGGTCTATGGAATGTTGTTTTCTAACGGACAGACGCATCCTGCGTATCCCAAGAGCCATTCGAAGAGCCATGCATCCTATCAGCGCCTGATCAATGGTGAGGTTGATATGCTTTTTGCATCGGTGTATCCTGCAAGTGATATTCTGAAAATGGCGGAAGACAAAGGCGTGGAGCTTGAACTTATCCCGATTGCCTATGATGCAATGATATTCTTTACCAACAAGGACAATCCGATAGCGGGTCTTACCAAAGAGCAAATCAGCGATATCTATGTGAATGACGCTTATGATAACTGGTCTGAGGTCGGCGGAAGTGATGCGCTTTTATATCCTTACTGCCGAAACAATGACTCAGGCAGTCACGCACAGATGGAAAAGCATTTCTTAAACGGAAATGAAATTCATCCCGAAGTGCAAAGGGAAACGTCCAGAACGATGTCTGATATTTTAACCGATGTTATGGCGGCTAAAACCGATCATCCGATCGGGTATGCATTAGGTTACAGTATTTATTACTACTATCACAATATGTACTATTTCTATCCTGTGGAAGAGGAATTAAAACTACTTTCCATTGACGGAGTAATGCCGACGGATGAGACCATTGCAGACGGCTCTTATCCGCTTTCTAACAACACGTATATAGTGCTGAGAAAAGACACGCCAAAAGACAGCCCGGCACGGAAAATGGCAGAATTTATGCTGACGGAGGCAGGGCAGAATTGCGTAGAAAATGCAGGCTTTGGAAGACTGAAATAAAGGAGCAGTATGATGACAAAAGAATTATCCCAAAAAGCAATGGCTATCATCAAAAAAATGCAACAGAGTGAGCTTACGGAAAGCGTGATTTATGAGGAAATTGCAAAATTTGCAAAAGGGGAAGAGAATAAGAAAACGCTTCTTCGTCTTGCAACGGAGGAAAAGGCGCATTATGAAATCTGGAAGAATTACACCGACATAGAAATGAAACCGCAAAAGAGTAAAGTGTTGAAATATAAAATGCTTGCAAGAGTTTTTGGTTTCACATTTGCCGTAAAGCTTATGGAAAACGGAGAAGGAAGTGCGCAGGAGGAGTATGCACTGCTTTTGGAAGAGGTGCCGGAGAGTGTACATATCAAACAACAGGAGGAAGAGCACGAAGCGGCACTCCTTGAGATGCTTGATGAAGAACGACTTCAGTATGTAGGCAGTATGGTCCTTGGTATGAATGATGCCCTTGTGGAGCTGACCGGTTCGTTGGCAGGTTTTACTTTTGCCATGCAAAATACACGCCTGATTGCTCTTTCGGGACTTATCATGGGCATTTCCGCAACCTTTTCAATGGCATCCAGCGAATTTCTTGCAGGAAAGAGCGAGGGAAGAAGTGATGCTTTTAAATCGTGTACCTACACCGGTATCGCATACCTGATTACGGTTGTACTGCTGATTTTGCCTTATCTTTTGTTGGGGAATAGTCAGTATATGACGGCACTTCTTGTCATGCTTGCAATCGTTATCCTTATCATCGCGGGATTTACATATTATATATCTGTTGCCAAAGGAGAAAAATTTAGGCCTAAATTTCTTGAAATGTCGTTTATCAGCATAGGTGTTGCAGTTCTCTCCTTCTTTGTCGGCATTTTCGCAAAGAATTTCCTCGGCGTTGATCTTTAATAGAGATAGTTTTGGGATGCTGTTTCTGTATTAAAATAGTGGGCAAATATATCATAATTATAGAATCAAAAGGTACACAGCTCTTTCGGCGGTGTACCTTTTTTATCGCCTAAAGACTTCGGTCTTTGATTTTCGTACGAAAGAGAAAAATGAGGGGAACTTGAGCTTACATACTATAGATGATAGGATGTCGTGTTCCTTCCCGTAATACAGGGCAGGAACTTTTTTGCCCTGTATTTAGTAAAATATCATTGAAAATAGGTGGACAGTTTTCTTGTTTTTTGAAAAATATCGTTGAGCTTTATTTTGAGATTGTAGGGTTTTGATTTACTTTTATGTCCGGAAGACTAATTTTGACTCGTGCCGGTTTACTTTTATGAGGTTCTATGTTATAATATAAATACAAATTATAGAACAACAAAGGTGGTACATAATGGAAAGCATAAAGTTATCCTTTGAGGCAGTTACACCAATATT
>JAZSOJ010000038.1:0-2425 GCA_045536855.1 Clostridia bacterium
CTTTACAGCCAGTGAAGAATTAGGCCTGCGTGGCGCAAAAACTGCCGCACATACCATAAATCCCGACTTTGCGGTAGCACTTGATGTCACCCGTACGGGCGATATTCCGGGCAAACTTCAAATGGCCGTCAAACTGGGCGGCGGAGCGGCAATTAAAATAAAGGACAGCTCTTTTCTGGCGCATCCTTATATCAAAACGTTGATGCAAACCACTTGTGAAGAATACGGAATTCCTCACCAATACGAGGTATTGGAGCAAGGCGGAACCGATTCCGGCGCCATTCATTTGTCCGGCGGCGGCGTCCCTTGCGGATGCATCTCTATCCCCACACGCTATATTCACTCCCCGGCGGAAATGATTGATCGACGTGATTTAGAGGCGGCAATCGCACTCACGACCGCTATGATTGAAAAAGGATTTTAGAAAATCAACACCCCCTGCACTGCCTTTTGGTGCAGGGGGTATTTCTATAAAATACCACTCTTTCCTCATTCGACATATATTTACAAACTCCCCATCGTATGATAGAATAAAGAAAATAAGCGATTGAAAAGGAGGTGCCCCATGAAAAAAATAACCGCTCTTATGTTGTTTTTCTGCTTGCTCTTTCCCGTGGCATGTGTAACAGCTGAAACAATCGTACCGGCAAAGGCCACCGAAGCAACCTATGATTTTCTTGCGGCATCCGGCAATCATACATACCGTGCACAAAAAGATTCCAAATGGGGAGTCATTGATGCGGAAGAGAATATCATTGTCCCCTTTTCTAAGGATTTTATCGAAGAGGAAGCAGACGGCCGCATCCTGTTCCTTTCAGGCACAGAATACGGCTACCTTTCCCCTGACGGAAGCCTCTCTATTCTCCCTAACTATCCGCTCGCACGCTCTTTTTCAGAGGGTCTTGCCGCCGTATTTCAAGACGGAACATGGGGTTTCATTGATCTCAGGGGAAATACGGTGATAACGCCACAATACGAAGAAGTTGGCTCTTTCTCCGGTGGTCTTGCTTGGGTCAAAAAAGACGGCCTTTACGGATACATTAATAAAAACGGAGAAACCGTTGTCGATTTTCGTTATGCCGAAGCATATGATTTTTGCGAAGGTCTTGCCTGCGTATTGATTGATGATCGATATGGTTATATTAACACCGACGGCACCTTGACGATTCTGGCAACATATTCTGTTGCAACAGACTTTTCCGAAGGTCTCGCCGCTGTATGTAAAAATGGAAAATGGGGCTATATCAACCTCCGGGGAACTACTGCTATTGACTTTCGGTTCACACACGCCGCACCCTTCTCGGATGGTCAGGCTTTCGTAAAAAACAACAAGCTTTGCGGCATCATTGACCCAAACGGGACGCTTGTTTTTCCGCTGAAATTTGAAGAAATCGGCTCTAAGAATGCCTCTGTCTACCCCGTAAAAACAGGTGGAAAATGGGGATATGCCGATCCGTCAGGTATGCTTTGTATCCCGTCAAATTTTGATGCGGCAAAACCCTTTGTCAACGATGTCGCCGCTGTCTGCCTGGGAGAATTGTGGGCGCTGATAACAACAGATGGGGCACAGCTTACGGACTTTATTTATAAAGACCTCGAGCTCTTAGAAAACGGTTCCATCATCTATCGCAACCAAGAAGGTTTCTACGGACTGATGTCCGCCCCGGAAAAGGAAAGGCCGACCGTTTCCCACCCGGCAGAAGAAAAAAGTTATATCCGCTTGCAAATCGGAACTGCCGAAATCGATATCTGCGGCGAAACACAGACGCTTCCCGCTGCACCAATGTTGGAAAACGACCGCACCCTGCTTCCTATCCGTGCTGTCGCAGAGGCGCTCGGAGCAAGTGTTGACTGGGATGGAAAAACGCAAAAAATTAGCATTTGCAAAAAAGATAAGGAAATGATATTAAAACTTTCAGATTCCCGTGCCTTAGTAAATGGCGTCTATTATCCTTTAGATGTCGCACCTTTTTTATTCGGCGATACCACGATGGTTCCCCTCCGCTTTGTCACGCAAACCCTCGGTGTTATCCCTGAATGGCGGGGAGAAACAAAAGAAATTTATTTGTACTATTAATATAAAAAAAGACTGCTGAGAATTAGCCCTCAGCAGTCTTTTTTGTGTCTTACTTATGCGATTTTTCAATTGCTTCCCAAAGACCGTTTAAGTATGTAGCACCAAGCGCACGATCATAAAGACCGTAAGCGGGCATTGCCACCTCGTCCCAGATCATACGACCATGGTCAGGTCTGATCGGGCCGGTAAATCCGATATCGTAGAGCGCCAACATAATCTCATACATATCAAAAGTGCCGTCCGAGGAAAGATGTGCCGCCTCTTCAAAATCGGTCGGTGTATTGAATTTTAAGTTACGCACATGGGCAAAGTGAATTCTTCCTTTTAAGGAACGGATCATATCCGGCA
>JAZSOJ010000189.1:0-1728 GCA_045536855.1 Clostridia bacterium
AGATGTGTTTCCGGTTTACCGCCGCTTTTGCGAAAAGTACCGCAAGACGGGGCACGGGCGTGAGAAAGAAGCGGAAAACTGGATGAACCGGTATTTCAAGTGCGACCAGCGCGTGAAGTTTGATTTGTTTATGCGCTACGGCTATATTGCGGCGGCGGGCGATCGCCATCTGGCGGAATTTTGCCCGGCAAACTGGTATATGGCATCGCCGGAAATGGTGGAAAGCTGGGGCTTTAGCTTAACGCCGGTGCAGTGGAGAAAGGACAGGGCAAAGGAATTGGAAAAAGAGGCGACGCAGATGGCGAGCGGTGCGGTGGAATTTAAGATTGCGCCGAGCGGCGAAAAGGGCGTCGAGCAGATAAAAGCGCTTTTGGGACTTGGCGACCTGATTACCAATGTCAATATCCCGAACCGTGGTCAGATTCCGAATCTGCCGATGGGCAGCGTTGTGGAAACCAACGCACACTTTACGGCGGATTCTGTAACGCCGATGTATGCAGGTGAGATGCCGAATGCCATTCTCGGCTTGACGGCGCCGATTGTTGCCAATCAGAATAAGATTGTAGAAGCGGTGCTCCGCAAGGATTTGCAGCTTGCGTTCGAGGCGTTTGTCAGCGATCCGCAAAATCATCTGGATATGGAAACGTCCAAAAAACTGTTTGATGAAATGCTTGACAAAACAAAGGCATATCTTGGTATGTACAACCTTTAAAGGAGAGCGGATGCAATGGTTCAGAAAAAGGATTTGTGGCTGTGGGGGCAGGATCCCGGCTCGCACCACGGCGTGCATGATAATATGTGGAATTTGCCGGGCGAGAATAAGATGACACCGCTGGAGGGGGCGAGGTATCTCGGCATACCGAATATGTGCCGCATTACGATGAACGGTTATCCGCAGCCGCCGTTTGATGCGGAGGCGGAAAAGTTCACAGCGTGTCCGGAGGTGGTCTGGTCGATTATGGGCGATTCGGAGTCGATGCGCTTTAACGGCGGACAGACGGATCTGGATGCTGTGCTGGCGATTGCCAAAAAATACCCAAATATTACGGGTGCGGCGATGGATGACTTCTTTTCCGGTACACGTATGCAGTATTATACGCCGCAGGTGCTTGCCGATCTGGCGGCAAAGTTGCATGAAAACGGGTTGAAGCTCTGGTCTGTCGTCTACGAGCACGACCTGCAAAAAGACATTGCGGCGCACCTGGCGCAATGCGACCATATCAGCTTCTGGTCGTGGTGCGGTGAAGCAATTTATCAGGCGGAAAACAACTTTACAACGCTGAAGAATATGTTGCCGCCGGACAAAAAGCTTTATGCCGGTTGCTATTTCTGGGACTACGGCAATGCAAAGCCGCTGTCGATGGAGGCTATGCAGTATCAGTTGGATTTGTATGAAAAGCTTTATGCTGCCGGCAGAATTTCCGGCATAATTTTCTGCTCGAACTGTATTGCGGACATCGGTCTGGAAACCGTGGAATATACAAAACGGTGGATAGAGGAAAGAACAATTTAATCTATAATGAGAATGCAACCTGCACAAAAATCGGCTCGGTTTTTGTGCAGGTTTTCTAATTGAAATAAGGACAAAATGAACTTTGAGTTGGACAAAATGAACTTGATGCAAAAAACGCTTTCTGTGCAGATTGACACGAGGTCGATTTTATGAAATAATAAAGTAGCGTGGAGTATATTTTTCATAAAAAGGAGGAGACAAAATGAAAAACGCAA
>JAZSOJ010000069.1:0-6243 GCA_045536855.1 Clostridia bacterium
TATATGTGCCATCGCCATTGGATTTCCAAGAAGCAATCTTGCCCAAAAAGTTCAAATTTTTTGCAGTAAAAACAAACCCACCAAGAAGTCCGGTGAATGATGCGCTCAGATTTCCTTCATAATCAAAAAAAGCCAATCCAGCACCAAATCCAAGGTCTTGCAAAAGAAAAACTTTTTGCCCCTCTTTGTTAAACAAATCAAGACCGCCGTAACCCATCCGAAGCGTGTGTGACTCATCTTTGCTCACTATTTCGCCACGGTCAAGGTCAAAATATGTGGAAAAATCACGAGAATGCAGCTTTCCTGCTGCGACAGATTCTGCATTCATATACCATTTGTTACCTTCAATGTAAAGACCTTGAATCCTGCCATTGTCCGTCAACCTATTAAACGCTTCTTCAGGGGTTTGGCTGTTCAACGCACGAAGCGCCTCTGTTTTAGCGGTTTCCGTCATTTGTGCGCTTTGTTTTGCAACAGTATCGGCAATGTTTGCACGGACAGAGCCAAGGGTTACGGAATCAACACGGTCTGCAATCACATCGTAAACCATTTTCACAACTTTTGCCGTTGCAGAAACCTTCAAAAGCGGAAACTCAACATTCACGGTGTCGAATAAACTGACTCGCTCAAGCAGCCGCAGGTGTTTATATTCCTCACTTTGGTCAAGTTGCACAAAAGAAACGGACAAGGAAACAGACGGCACTCCAATGTTGTTGTCTTTGACATACTGATCTGCCCTTGTACGCAACTGTTCCACAGACGGGGCAGACTCAAACTCGCCCGACAAATCAAGGGTCATTATTTTGACAAAATTGTATGTGCCAGGTGCATTGACAATCTTTTCCGGCAACTCAACCAAGACCTTGCCTTCTCCATCCACCCAATAAGGGTAGACGCCCGTTGCAACATTTGCGCAATTTTGGTCTTGTTGAATGTCGGTCAAATTCTTTCCATACCGAATCGAAACTCCACGGTTTTGCCCACGATTATTATGCAGTTTTACTGTATAATTATCAAATTCGTATTCGCCGCCATACACATCCAAGATACTGCCCTCGACACCACCAAGCCTTGACCTGATCGATGCAGGTACAGACACCTTGAAATTTGCTTGCACTTCCTTGTCTGTCCAAAAATCAAACGGACAATGAATAACGGCGTTGTTTTTTAACATTAACAAGGCTACAGCCGCCGTAGGAGCCGAGAAAGGCTGCACGGGGATTCCTGATAGGTCATAGGAAATATGCTCTGCTTGGATTGATACAATGCCTGACATCGGCTTGCTAATCGCATAAACCCTGAACAACTGAGGATCACGAAATTGGTCTGCCTTTGCCTTGATAATGGCTCTGTCAACAATGTCCTCATAATGGATGCCATCCATGGGGTATTGCATGGACAACTCAAATATTCCATTTGCTTCTTCTGTCACCTTACAAGAAACGCAATCCGCCAAAATGCCAAAGCCGTTGTGGTCAAGTTGCGTTTCTGTAGGTGCATACAAGATAGGATGGCTCATAGCTCCCACCACCTTGGAATAATCTCAATCTTTTCAATACCGCCCCAAATAGAAACACTTGTTTCTCCATCAGGTATCATTGGGAAAACAGGAGCGTTTATATTCATGTTCTGATTTCCACTTTCATTATAGGCATTTTGCGTTTCACTGTCAAGATAAAGGATCCCATCAAGGTTGTTTATTCCAACGGCTGTGTCACCAACTGTCAAAAATCCAATCCCGGTTCCATAGACCTTGATCAAAGGCAACGCAACCTGACCATATTGATTGAAAATCGAACTGTTTGTAAAAAGACCACCACTGGCAACAAAAACAATGGGAGATTCTCCACTCTTCACAAACCTTTGCGGCTTGCAATCAAACTTGATATCAAACGGCGCAATCACACCACCACGCATTTCAATCTGCGGAGAATTTTCAACCATTGCAATCCAATAATGGTCGGGGTCGTCGCTTGTTTCCAAACGGCGATAGCCCCTTTTCCCCATTAAAAACCGACCCGCTGCGCTGAGTGCTTTTTCAACATCTTTCTGCAAAACAAAGCAATCAGCTTTGCCGGTTCTGTTTTGATAACTACCCGTGTCAAACAATAAGTCACCGTTTCGACCAGGTACGGTCTGCGCATTGATAATTGGCTTTGTATCGCTGAACTCGATGGGTGCTTGAAGGCGAATCCCCGCCGTTCTAGCATCTACGCCATCAAGATAAAATGTATAATCAAGCATATACCGCAGACCTCCTGTTTGTCATATTTTGGATCTCATACGCAATTGCTTCGGCAAGACTTTGCGGATCATCATATTTTACGCCGTCAATATTTATATATATATCTCCAAACGAATTCCCACCATAAGCCATTCCTGCCGCTCCTGCGCCAACCTTGCGGATTGAAGCGTTTATACCAACACTTGCATCTTCAAAATTCAGGGCATCTTCCATATTGTCCTTGACATGGGCAAATTCATCATCAAAACCAACGCCAAATCCTTCAGCGGTAAAGCCACCAATTTTCTTGAACACTTTAGACGGAGATGCGATACCCAAAATTCGCTTTGCAATTCCGATGAGGTCGTCAAACAGACCCTCGAACCATTCTTTCAGGTTGTTCCAAGCATTTTTAATTCCTTGCTTTATTCCGTCAATGATGTTTTTGCCAATTTCTTTCGCCTTTTCACCCATGGATCCAAACCACTCTTCGACCTTGCCCCATATTTCTGCCAAACCCTCTTTGAACTTCGGCCATGCATCCACCAATCCAGTTCCGATGCCCTCAAAAATCTGTAAAATAGACTCTCCAATAGACGCCAAAATTCCCGGCAAAGCCTTGACAATTTCGGTCACAATTTGCACAATTCCCTCGATAAAAGCGGGTAAATTTTCAACAATTACCTGCACGATCGTACTCACAATCGGTCCAATTTGGCTGACTAAAACCTGCAAAATTGATGGCAAATTACGAACAATTGTTAACACAATCTGTATAATTGCCTGCAAAAGTGCGGGAAAATTCTCTAAAATTGCAGAATTTACAGATTCTGTGATGAGCGGAATTGCATCAAGAATTGCCTGAATTATTTCCGGCAAATTTTCTGCTATAGCCTGAACAATCCCAACCACTGCCTCAGTTAGACTTTCTATCACACCGCCTTCTGTCAAAGCGGATACAAGCGTTTCTATAGCTCCTGGCAGTTCTTCTAAAATTGATCGAACCAAATCAGGTACAAGTCTTGAAAAACTTTTTATTATCGAGGGAAATTCTTTGACTATTTCCTCAAATGCGCCAAAAACTGCGCCAACAATTGTGTCGCTGTTTTGGGATATCCCATCTGCAAGTGCCGTAATCACAGAAACAGCGGCAGATGCTAAAATGGGCAAATTTTCGCTAATTATTGTTGGAATTTCAGCTACTATTACCGGCAATAATTCACTGACAAGTTTTGATGCGCCATTCAAAGCTGTTCTTACCGCAGGCATAATGTTTCCCAAAACGCCCAAGTTTTCTTCTGTTCCATCGCCTACAATGGTTGTAACCAAGTTGTCAACCAATTGCCCAATATCTGCGTTGCCATCAGCCAAGCCGGTGATTAAATTCTGCCATGCCGACTTCATGGAATTGACCGAGCCTTCAATAGTCGTTCCGGCTTCTTGTGCGGTTGCACCTGCAATTCCAAGTTTGCCTTGAACGACGGCAATGGCATTTACGATATTGTCAAAAGATGTGCTTGAGGCATCAACCGTGATGCCCATTTCCTTTTGGATTTCTGTATAGGAAGCAGCATCTGCAATCAGGCGTTCAAGTTCAGCCTTAGTGCCGCCGTATCCCAATTTTAGATTATCAAGCGTGGCGAAGTTGCCACGAGCAAGCGATTGATATGTTTGCACAATGCTATCAATGTTCGTTCCCATTTTATTGGCATTGTCAGACATTGACACCATCGCTCTGTTTGCATATTCAGCCGCCGCCTCCGTGTCGTCACCAAGCGCAGAAATCAAAGATGCAGAAAAAGCTGTGGCGTTTGCCATGTAATCGTTGGCTGACATGCCGCTTGTGCGATATGCCTCGGATGCGTACTGCTGCACCTTTTGGCTTGCATCTTTAAAAAGTGTGTCAACACCACCCACCAACTGTTCGTATTCCGCATAGTTATTCACCGCTGCCGTTGTCAATGCCGTTATGCCAGCCGCAGCCGCCGTGACAGCCGCCGTTCCAATCTTTGCCGCAGTTTTTAAGCCGTTGCCAAGGCTTTCTCCAATTACCTTCAGCTTTCCGCTTGCGGTATCTTCAACGCCAATTTTTACGAATAATTCAAATAAATTCAATTTATCACCTCAATTTGGCTCTTATTTTTTCAGTAGCCTCACCTTTTTTTTGCGTAATTTGAGGTTTTTTGTGGATTATGTCATCATATTCCACAGTAAGATATTGACCTTGTGAAAGACCTGCCGTGTTTTCCGTGCATAGCCTTGCACATTTAGCCATATAATCTTTCCATATTTCTTGCTCTGTGTCTGCCTTTATTTTATAAGGCAATGTCGCAAGGATCGCTTTTATCCCAAGTTTGCACGGATAGGAAAAAAGAGAGCGAATTACTCGCTCTCCTCCGCATCCGTGCAGGATTTGAAAAAATCAAGCAATTCCTTATCTTTGGAAATGTCTCGAATTTGTTTCATCGTAACCACGATATTTTGCTTTGCAATCGTTTCAATAGACTTTTCATTCAGCGCACCCAAAATGCCGAAAATATCTGTCTTTCTCTTTTTAAGCAAAATGGGCAGAATTTTGGACAATTTCCCAACAGTTAGTGCGATCTTTTCAGCCATTGTGTTGGCTTCCTTGAAATCAACCGCCGATTTTAACTCTGCGACCAATTCCTCATCGGTCATAATAGCCATAGCATAAGGCGCAATCTCGCACAATACATCTGTTGCTCTTTCGGTGCTAAGTTCGGAAAGTTTCATTTTTCAAAGCCTCCTATTTATTTTTAATTATTCCTCTACCTTTTCGAGAATGTAGAATGCCATAGGCACCTTCTCGATGTTGGTAATGGTGGAATGGGGCATAAGGGTCAATGCAAGACCGCCCTTGCCGTTGTTGGTGGAAGTGAAGGACAGACCGCCGGTAGAAACGGTGTCGTCCATAACGATTGCAAACAGCTTGTTCTCGTCAACCATATCACCGATCCAATACAGGGACTTGAAATCCTCTGCCTTGTAGGTGTGACGGGGACGAATGCCACCATCTTCCATTACATCGGCTGCGCCCAAAGACAGAATCAAGTTCTCCTCTGTGATAGACAGCGCGGTAACACCTAAACTGCAATCCCAGCCAGTAATCTGCTTTCCCTCTTTGGTGTTGGTGGGTGCATTGTTCACATCGGCAAAAAAGTCCTCCACAGTGGGTGTGCAGGTAATGGAGAAATCGCCGGTAGTTTCACAAACAATATCCTCATCGGCAGGCTCAACGGGATTTGCCACATCAAAGTTGTTCAGCAAAAGACCTGCATTGATCTGCATCTTATCCGCAGCATCAGCGGAAATTCTTGTTGCTCTCCACATATAGTATTCTCCTTTTAGTTAGCCGTTAAATATTCAACGGTCAAATTCAAATATTTGCGTTTAATAAGGTCATCGCTTTCATCGCCCATATTCTGTGCGAACGGCTGACCTCGTTTAATCCAAATGCGACCGCCGTCGCACTTGATAATTTTACTGCCCAAGCCGATATGGGCAGAGATTTCTTCCGTTTTGGCATTGATAGCCGTCCAGCTTTCGCCACGATACCACAAGGAGGCAGTAGCGGCAACCTCACGGTCAAAACTGTCTGTCACAAGCTGATATGTGATGTACGGAAAAGTCGGCTCTACGGGGTTTCCTTCCTCGTCAGCATCGATCACCGTATTTTCTTCATAAGCCTTGATACCAAAACTGTTCCAAAATTGATAGATTGCAGCCGCCTTCGTCATACAGGAATCCACTCCTCTGCGGTCACTTGTGCGAATTGGAAGGAAGCACTACCGGGGGTTAATTTGTCGTCACCGTCAGATGTGATTCGGAAAACTTTTCCGTCTCGCTCCCTCTTAATCACATCGTGGTATCCCAATTTCGCATTGATGGGAACTGTAACAGTATAAAGGCTGGTCACGCCCTGCTTCTCTGCGGTTCGTGCCTGCATAGAACTGTCAAAGTCGGATCGTAGCCATGTCGTTCTGTGAGCCAAGGAGTTG
>JAZSOJ010000088.1:0-3170 GCA_045536855.1 Clostridia bacterium
AAACCAAATGATCAACTCCTTGGCCCACAGAACGACATGGCTCCGATCCGACTTGTTTCACTGCGGATCAGGTTACCCGCCTGCGTACAGAGTATGAGGTCGATGACGGCGTGGCCCGTTATGAAGTTCATTTTTGGCAGGGACGCCGGGAATATGACTATGAGATCAACGCTAAGACCGGCGCGATCCTTTCTTACGACAGAGACGACTGATCTTTCGCATTCTCTATAGCACAGTCGCTTAGAGATCCTTCGACTTGCTGCGCTCTGCACACGCCCAGAATAATATCCCCCTGATGTAGTGCCCTACATCAGGGGGTGTTGTTTATTGTCCGGTGTTGCCGGTTCGGTTTACTTGCTGCTGTATTTTCTTTTTAGTAACTAAGTCCCTCCGGCAGGAATCGGTCACCGCTTTCGCCGTAACAGGTGGTTGTCGCGCCGTAGGCAAACACTCTGATCTTCCGATGCCTTGTATCAATGTTGACAACATCAAAGGCAATCTGCGTACAGGTTCCGGAAATCCTCGCCACTCTGGGATCGCTGCTTATGACGGAGCCGCAGCCATGAATGATATAAATGATATTGATGCCCTTACGAACAAAATTTTTCCGCTCATGGTCATGACCCAGCAGCCAGCAGATCATAACAGGCTTCTTTGCCTCTTTTGCGTACCGTGTGAAATCCGCGTTGATCTCCATATCAAAGAAGCTGTTTTCCTCGTGCTGATAGCTATAAGAATATGTTCCCTGCTGATTGAAGGCGGCGCAAATATCCAGAAGCACATCCGCGGCGTTTGCATGGAATTCGATATTCTTCGGGTACATATGCATCGTCAGTACGACGCCCCAGTCCTTATCCTTTTTATCATCAAAGTTAAGGGCCTCATTTACCACCCAGTTCATCTGTTCGTTTGAAATGTACCAGGATTTTCCGCCGTAGTATTTACATCTACCTTTTTCGTTGGCAACGGTTTTATCCGTATCCATCATATCCAGCGCAATGACGCGGATCTTCTTTTTTTTGATATCGAAGTAGTGCCAAGTGGATTTTTCCCCGTTTTTCCGGGTCTGCCGTTTGACGCCGTAGGTTTCCTCTGCATAATTGAGGAACAGATTACCCCAATCCTTGTCCGTTAAAACATTTTCAGGAATGTTGTTCCAGTCATTGAGATCGTGGTTGCCCTTGGCAAAAATGAACGGGCTCTTACTTTTCTTAGCGAGGTCAAAAAACTTCTTTGCGTTGTGATACGCAACCTTGTTGGGTGTCACGCCTGTGGGTGTTATGATGTCACCGGCATGGATCACCGCGTCAAATTCGATCGGCGATTCATTGGCAAACCGGATGGTTCTCTTGACATTGTCAACAGATTTGGATTTTGGCGTATTGACGATATGACTGTCTGAAAAGCAAACAAGATTCACCCGCTGGTACTGGTCCGAATACTGCGATATGTAGGTCGGCTCGGCCGCTGGGGTTCCCACCGAATAGGGAAGAAACCGTCTGTAAAAATCCGCAGTCTCCATCTCGCATATTCTTTCGTAGCTCAGGCCTTTTTTCTTTTTTGATTTTTCGAGCTTTTTATCGCCGGAACCCCAAGGATGGGCTTTATTCCCCTGTACCCAGTATCCTCTCTGCGCGCTGTAGACAAGGGGTCTGTCGGAAAGAGAGCCCGAAAAGACGGCCCCAATGATTTCTCCTGAGAACGTTTCTTCAAATCTTTCCCGCTTTTCTCTGCCCCAGCAGTACGCGCCGGTCATCTTTCCCGTGTGCTTGTCTACTCTGGTGGCCATGAGCATAAAATTCATTTTCTGGGCGATAGGCTCCAGCAAAAATTCGGGAGACGAGGAGATCAGGATATCGTCCTTGTTCCTGTAGTCCGGAAACCAAGTCATGATATTGCTTTCGTGGGTTTCCCAGAAAAGCCGCACCTCTGTATCAACGTCGGTAACGCCTTCCAGAAAAACATACAGCTTTTTTTTAAACCTGCCTTTTGCAACAAAGCCCAGTGCATACCGCAAAAGCTGTCCCGGCAAATATTTTAAAAGTTTGCTGTTTCGTTTCAGACAGAACCAAAAGAAGTCTTTCCCACAGTCACCGTTATAGAGGGTATTGTTAAACGTATATACATTCATAACGATTTACCTCCGTAAATTACAAGTTACCCTTTTGGCACATGTTATCACAACTTACATCCTGTTTCAATAATCGATCCTCTTTCATTCATGATTATCCTAAAATAATCACAAAACACCCAAAGATTGTCCATTTTGATATTTTGGGGCTTTTACGGACGTTTAAGTTTTCAGTGTATCAGTTTCACCTTTTTGATATATTCTCTGTAGCTTACGCCCGCAACATTCTTGAACAGCCTGCTCATATAGGCCGGATCGTCGATCCCCACATTATAAGCCGCCTCCTTCAAGGACAGTCCCCGTTCATCCATCAGCGACACAGCCACACCAACGCGGAGACGGTTCGCGTATTCCGTGATCCCCATACCGTGTACTTTCTTAAAAATACGGTGGAAATGCCCCTCCGAAACCTGCAGCTCCCGGGCAATCTCGCTTACATGCAATCTCCTGTTGTAGTTCTTTTCAAGGAAAAACGCAGAGATTGCCAAAGGCTGTTGTAAAACAAACGTTTTACAACAGCCCCCCTCGATATCAAGCCCCTTCAGGGCTTTTCGATATACGCTGCTCGTTCGTTATGTTCTGCGCACGCGATATGCGCTGCGGTGCGAGTAGGATTTATAGCATATCGAATCTGCGCGGCAAATATACCGGTTTCGCGAAGCGAAAATATCAATAACACGATTCCTTTGTACTGAATAGAACCCTGGGGCGCATTGCACTGTATTATGCAACGCACCCTTTGTCTGTCTACTCTTATTTGACAGGCGTTTTGCCATATGGTACACTTAATTTGACCTTATCTGTTGTGAAAGGGTGATTCTATGAGTAAGTTTGTTGTTCGTGCAGTTCCCTCGGGCGTCAAGTTTGATCTGAAAGCTACCAACGGGCAGACCATCGCCACCTCTGAAGTTTACGACAGCAGGAGTGCCTGTCTAAAGGGTATTGAAAGTGTGAAAAAGAATGCCGCTGCCGCCAAAACCGAAGATCAGACTGTGGTTGGTTTCAGGGCCCTTACCAATCCCAAGTTTGAACTGTATGC
>JAZSOJ010000193.1:0-4859 GCA_045536855.1 Clostridia bacterium
TCAACTCCTTGGCACACAGAACGACATGGCTACGATCCGACTTGCCCGGCATTATATGCCGCAAGTATACAAGTGTATTCCCCGTCATACAAATCCTGTAAATATGAAAGATAGTAACAACCAAGCCTGATGTTAACTTCCGGCTGACAGAGCTTTTCCACCGTCACATTGTCCATATGGATTTTTTCTGCCAACCATTGCGCCGTCTCCGGCATTAGTTGCATCAGTCCTTGTGCTGCCTTGTGTGATACCGCATCCGTTTCAAAGTTGCTTTCCGCCTTGATAACCGCCATCACCAAATGCATATCCACACCGTATTCTTCGGCGCAAGAGGTGATCGTATCTTCATATTTCAACGGAAAAAAAGCCCGCAAAATATTGCTCGACTGAAAAAATAAAATAAGTACTCCCACCAATAAAAGGAGCTTAAAAAAACCTCGTTTAATCACTATTTTTTCTCCAATGCCATCCAATAATTTTGAGCAAGTGCAGAAATCTCCGCCCCCGCATGATTTTTAATGATATCATCTGCACGCAAAATATAATACTCGTCCGTTGCCTGCGCCTCAACCCGTGCGTGCGCCTCCGCTTGCGTCAAGCCGTCACGACTGACAATCCGTTCCACTCTCTCCTCTTTCTCCGAAAGAATCCCTACAGTTCGGTCGCACAATTGATCCAGGTTGCTCTCAAACAAAAGCGGTGCATCAATGACGCAAAACCGATTCCGATGCTCCGACAGGAGTCGCTTGATTTCTGCTATAATATATTTATGTGTAATCTGATTTAATCTATGAAGCTTTTTCTCATCCGAAAAGACACAAGCCGCCATTTTTTTACGGTCGAGTTCCCCTTGCGAAGTCAGATATTCCGGGCCGAATTCTTCTTTTATTTCTGCCAGGGCGGGCATTTTGGGCATAACAACTTCGCGTGCAATTACATCTGCGTCCAGCACATAGGCTCCGTTTTGGGCCAGTTCACGGCAAAAGGCGCTTTTCCCCGAGCCGCTGCCACCCGTTACTCCCAGAATCATATCCGCCGTTCTCCTTTCGGGTTATCCTTATTTTTTGTCCATGTATTTCACCAGTTTTTCTATGGCACGGGCCGGTGCATCCTTAGAAGTCTTCCAGGATGCTTCCTGATTGCGATAGTCAAATTTTTGGGTAAACCAGTGAACATCCTCATTGATCCGCTTCATATTTTGCAATTGAACCTCCGTGAGCTTTTTCTTGAACATTTCCTTTTTACTGCCCGAAAGCTCTTTCTCTGCCATTTTTAATAAAAAGGCAAAGTGCGGCAGGCAAAACCCCTTGCTTTGATTTACCCGGTCATAAAACTCCGGCTCTTTGTGATACAGTTCCCAAAAAGTACAAGCAAATTTTTCGAGTGTTGATTCTATTTTATCACAAATCAGGCAGGTATGTTCTGTGTTTTCTACGAATTCGCAGAGCTCATCTTTTGCCCTTTTCTCTTTTCTCCATAAACGGCGGGAGGCTTTTTTCTTCGCTGCCCGCTCCATTTTTTCAATTACACAGTTGATGTGGGTATCTAAAACCAACGCCAAAGAAAGCGCACTTCCCTTTTGCTCTGTCATCTGCGTAAAATGGCGACGGCAAAAACCCTTCTCGTTTGATACGATCCGGCTGTCCGGCTCCATCATAGATGCGCCGAGCGCATGGGTACCCGCCTCTTCTTCCAGCTTTTTCTCCAACTTGCAAAAAGGGCATTCTGACGGCTCCTCATAGGCCTCCGTCAGTGGAATGGTGTATATTTTTTCTTTCACGAAGAAGACTCCTTCTTTGATGTTTTGAAAAACGAAACATAAAATCACAGCTATTTATATTGTACCATTTCTGCGCTCTGATTTCAATAGAAGAATCAAAAAGGGCACGGTAAAGGGCGTGCTCGCTTAGTGAGGACGCCCTTTACCGTGCCCTTTGTGTTTTATTGAATACGAATGTAACTGTGCTGATTCTTAAAATCAATCGCCGCCATTTGTTTCGCATCTGCTTGATTCAGGTAATCCAAGTACTCTTGGGTGAGGTCTATCCTCTGTGTTTGATAGGACACAAACCCTTCCAATTCCTCAAGCTTTCCACGATATGTGTCAAATTCTGATGCCCCTACCACATACATCCCATTCTGTCGTGGAAGACCGGCAAGCAACTGTTTTGCCGCCGAAACATGCTGAGGATCAAAGGAAAAGGATGCAATCAACTGGCTCTTTGTTTCAACGCTTGTTGCAACCGGATGATGCGTCTGCGTGTCCTTCGCTTTTCCCGTATCTTCTCCTGCCTGACGGATTTGAGGTCCTCGATTTCTCTGGGGTTCGCTCTCAATTCCCGACACGTCCGCCCATTCTTTGCCACTTTGGGTTGCAGGACCGGTATGCCGTGTCGACGCCGCCTGTGCATCTGCAACAATTGCAGGCGTTGGTTCCGGTGTCGCCTGAACCTCCTCCTTTTGCTGCACATACGGCACGTTGCTGCGGTAAATGAAATGACTGGTTTTCGGTGCCAAAACAACAGAAACCGCCAAAAAAGCAACGACCGCCGCCGCAACCAAAGCGCTCTGATATCCATGCCAACGGTTGATGCGTATCCGCATCACTTTCCCGTCCTTTTCTTTTTCCTCAACAAGCTCTTTTATCTCATCGTCTACTGCACGAATGGCTGCAGATAACGATGCCCCTAAAGATTCCGACACCTCAATTTCGGGAAGCTCCTTCGTCGTCTGCATCATCGACCGAAAGAAAGCCAGCTCCTTTTCGCACTCTTGGCATGCAGAAAGATGTGTGAGGAGTTCTTCCTTTTCCTCGTCGGAAAGCATATCATCTATGTAGAGAGGCAAAAGCGTCTTCGCCTCATCACATGACATCTGATTCACTTTTACCACTCCTTTTTTCCCATCTGTTTATATTTGACGTTCTATGATAAAAAAAGTTCCTTATCTTTTTCTAAAAGTTTTCTCAGCATCAACCTGGATCGATTGATTCTCGATTTGATTGTGCCAAGCGTGCAACCCATCAGCTCTGCTATTTCTTCATAGGGCAGACCATTGATATCCCGAAGTACGATGACCGCTTTTTGCTCCGGTCCGAGTTCTTCCATTGCTTTTAAGAGCGCCCGCATCGCCTCTCCTTTTTGTGCCTGCTCATACGGGGTCGGAGCCTTATCTTCAATCGGGAGTTCGTATTCTTCATCCTCCGAACTATATTGATGGATACTAACCATTCCTTGTGCATTCTGCCGCTTGCGCCGGCGCAGAACATCCAGACAGATATTGGTCGCAACCTTATAAAGCCACGTGGAAAAAGCCGATTCTTCCTGAAATGAAACCAGCGACTTATAGACCCTCACAAATATATCCTGGGTAGCATCTTCAGCATCGCTTAGATTTCCTAACATTCGGTATGCCATATTCAATATTTTTTTCTGATACGGCAAAATGAGTTCTTCAAATGCGGCTGAATCGCCCCTTTTGCTTTTTCGAACCAACTGCCGTTCATCCCGTTCATTTGCCAAAGTGCTCACCCCACTTTTCCCTTTTATCTCATGGATTATAACAAACAATACGGACGGAATTTCAAATAGTCACAAGAGACCAGTTTGTACTCGACAGAACCTATCATGCCTTGCAAGGCTGTTGCGTGCGCCTTGTCGTGTAAATGACCGTAAACACAAAATTTTACGTCATAGTTTCGCATCGTTTCTGCAAATACCGAGTCTTTGCCCGGCGGATAATGGAGCATTACAATGATCGTTTTAGCTCCACTTTTTTTCGCTTCGGCAAGCGACGCCTCCAACCGACCGGCCTCCCTGAGATAAAGCTTTGCCTCTGTCGGATCCTGCGGCAGCTTTCCCCCTGTATCCGGGTACCCCTTCGTGCCACAAATAGCAATATCGCCCGTGTAATAAATGGTGTTATGCAAAAAATGAATCGTGGAAAACTGATTTTTTTCTAAAAACGCATTCAATTTGGAAAGAGTTTCCCACCAATAATCATGATTTCCCTTTGTTATTATTTTTATCCCCGGCAGAGCGTCAATAAACGCAAAGTCGGGAACTGCATTTTCTAAATATGTCGCCCATGAAATATCGCCGGGCAAAAGTACAAGGTCATCTTCTTTCACCATTGCTTCCCAATGCGTTTTTAATCGGCCGACATAATCCGTCCAATTGGCGCCAAACACTTCCATCGGTTTATCCACACCGAGTGACAGATGTAAATCCGAAATCGAAAAAATTGCCATGTCTGCGCCCCCTTTTCATAGCTTTAGAAAAAGCCCAATCCATATAGATTGGGCTTTATCATGCATTTTATTTACGCTAAAAGTTGCTTATGCAGTAACTTCATAAACGCTTACCTGCTTCTTGTCTCGACCTTTTCTTTCGAACTTTACTTTGCCGTCAATCAAGGCAAACAAAGTGTCGTCTCCGCCTTTGCCGACATTCAGACCCGGATGGATCTTCGTACCACGCTGGCGAACTAAGATGTTACCTGCTAATACCATCTGACCGTCTGCACGCTTTACACCAAGGCGTTTTGCCTCACTGTCACGACCGTTCTTGGTACTACCAACACCCTTTTTATGAGCAAAAAGCTGAATATCCAATCTTAACATTTGTTACACCTCCAATTCGGTAATTGAAATGCAGTCATCATACTGCTCTTTTAGGCTCTGAAACGAAAGAATCATACTCTCTAAAAGCACCTTCGCACCCAGACGACTTTCATCGTCCATTTGGTCAGGAAGAATACATTCTAAATATCCGTCACGCACCTCGTAGCCAATGCCGATCCCTAACACATCCGTCAGACCGTTTAGTGCGGTAACTGCCGCTGTGGTAACAGACGCACAG
>JAZSOJ010000183.1:0-4329 GCA_045536855.1 Clostridia bacterium
TGGGCATTAACTACAGCATCGGTATTGATGAGGCAGCATTCTACGGTCCGAAACTGGATATTCAGATTAAAAATGTATACGGCAAAGAGGATACGCTCGTGACTATTCAGATTGACCAGATGCTTGCTGAAAAGTTTGGTATGGAATATGTGGATTCCGACGGTGGAAAAACCCGCCCGTATATTATTCATCGTACCGCACTCGGTTGCTATGAAAGAACGCTGGCACTCCTTATTGAAAAGTATGCAGGTGCATTCCCGACCTGGTTGGCACCAGTGCAGGCAAAAATTCTGCCGATTACGGATGCGCACGCAGATTATGCATATGAACTTGCCCGTGAACTGGAAATGAAAGGCGTTCGGGTAGAAGTAGATTCCAGAAATGAGAAAATCGGTTACAAGACCAGACAGGCACAGATGGAAAAGATTCCGTATATGTTGGTAGTAGGCGAAAAAGAGATGGAAGAGAATAAAGTAGCAGTTCGTTCCAGAAAAGACGGCGACAAAGGCTCCATGGATAAGGATGCTTTTATTGCTGAATTGATGCAGGAAATCGAAGAAAAAAGAAGATAGTCCGTAGCGCACGACAACGAGACAGAGCAGACAGGAGGAGACATACGATGTGGATGGTTGTTTATATCACGCAGGCAAAAGAAGTTGCGGAAAGAATCAGCGCCCTTTTGCGTGATGCCGGTTTGATTGTAAAAATCAGAGCGACCAATCAGGGAATGTCTGATCAGTACGGTTGTTTTGAACTTTTGGTTCCGGAGTCGGAACTTGATGAGGCGCATACGGTTATTATTGATGCTCTATAAAAGAAAAATTGAATCATGTTTGATGATGAACGAGTCAGTGTAAGAAGAAAGGAAAGGTCCTGAATGAAAAGAATTGGTGTACTGACAAGTGGTGGAGATGCTCCGGGGATGAATGCGGCAATTCGTGCGGTTGTACGAGGCGCAATTTATTACGGCATGGAAGTCATCGGCATTCGTAAAGGCTATAACGGCTTGATTAATAATGAATATGAAATTATGTCGGCAAGAAGTGTTTCCGATATTCTGCATCGTGGCGGAACGATTTTGCAGACGGCCCGTTGCTCTGAATTCAGAGAAAAACCGGGAATCCAAAAGGCATGCCGCATGGCAAAGGAAATCAAGTTGGATGGTATGGTAGTGATTGGTGGAGATGGCTCTTTCCGTGGCGCAAGAGATTTGTCGCTCGCCGGGCTCCCGACCATTGGTGTTCCGGCAACCATTGATAATGATATTGCTTGTACCGATTATTGTATTGGTTTTGATACAGCACTGAATACCGCACGTGATGCGATTGACAAAATCCGTGACACCGCTCGTTCTCATGAGCGCTGCTCGGTTGTCGAGGTGATGGGTCGTGACGCAGGCTATATTGCGGTTTATGTTGCAATGGCTTGTGGCGCAGAGGTGGCAATTATCCCGGAGGAAAAGCACGATTATGTGGAAGCTACCATTCAAAAGATTAAAGACGGAATGATGCGGGGCAAGGCACAGAATCTGATTATTGTGGCAGAGGGCGTCGGCGGTTCCGTAGAGCTTGCGAGGAAAATCGAAAAAGAGACGGGTATCGAGAGCCGTGCTACTATTTTAGGACATATCCAGCGTGGAGGAAGCCCTACGGTCAGAGACCGTATCAATGCATCTCGAATGGGTATCCATGCGGTGAAACTCTTAAAAGAGGGCGCAGGGAATCGTGTTGTGGCAAAGCAGAAAGACAAGATTGTGGATTTTGATATTATGGAAGGCCTGAACATGACCAAAACAATGGAAAGTGAGCTTTTAGAATGCTCGAAGATTCTTTCAATGTAGTGCATGAAATAAAAGCACCATTCCCGAGGAGGGAATGGTGCTTTTCTATTTATCTTTACATATTTCATTTTAATCCAGCATTTTCTTCCATAGCTTCATGAGTCTGGGCCTGTTATATCGCTGAATCATAATATACGGAATGTGGAAGAATACAATATAAAGGAAAACGCAAATAGCACCGCCGAGCCCCGGCCATATTTTCAAACAGTAAAAGCCGGTGAAACAAAGTACGATGTGTACAAATTCTGCAATGCAGGTTTCCTGAAGTAAAAGATATAATCGATTTTTGTAATGTCCGGACAAATTTTTCTTCGGCATCAGGCTGGGTACAATTTTGCTCATATCCGGCACTCGTTGGTACCAAAATCGAATGGCAAAATGGTGATAAAATTTGCCGTTTTTTTCAAAAGCGTAGGGACGAAACGGAAAACGGTCGGCACGGAACCAATGTTTTGGTAAAATACGACCTGCAAAAAAGCCGACAAGGCTACTGATGACACAATAGCGAAAGCATCTCCAAAACAAGACCATGGTTCTCCCTCCTTCCAAACGAATACATATATTGTATCAAAAAAAGTGATAAAAAACAATCGCTCATTTACTTTTTTCTACGTTTTTTTTGCTGCAAGATAAAAAAATGGTGCGATTTTTAATCGCACCAAAGAATCAAATGAATTTTTTCATTCGTTCCAAAGCTCCTTTTTCCAGACGGGAAACCTGTGCTTGCGAAATACCAAGACTGTCGGCAACTTCCATTTGCGTCCTGCCGGAAAAGAAACGAAGAGATATAATGTGCTTTTCTCGATCGGACAGGCGTTTCATCGCCTCTTTCAGGGCAATTTCTTCCAACCAGGACTCGTCGGTGTTTTTAGTGTCTTTTACCTGGTCCATAATAAATAGCGTGTCTGTTCCGTCGTTGTATGCCGGCTCATAGAGTGAAACCGGATCTTGAATGGCTTCGAGCGCAAATACAATCTCGCCTTTAGGCACCTGAACCAGTTCAGAAAGTTCCTCGATGGTCGGCTCTTTGGAGTGGGTGCTGATGTATGCCTCTTTTGCCTTTAAGGTCTTATATGCAATATCCCGTAAAGAGCGGCTGACACGAATGGAGTTGTTATCCCGAAGATATCGTCTGATTTCGCCAATGATCATTGGTACCGCATAAGTGGAGAAACGAACATTATGTGATGTATCAAAATTGTCAATGGCTTTAATCAATCCGATGCAGCCAATTTGAAACAGGTCATCCGGATTTTCCCCACGGGAGGAAAACCGCTGAATCACACTTAAAACCAGTCTTAAATTACCGCCGATAAAGGTTTCACGTGCAGAAAGGTCGCCTTGCTTAATTTTTTCAAACAAAGCTTCCTTTTCTTCGTTTGAAAGGAGAGGAAGCTTGGATGTGTTTACACCGCAGATTTCAACTTTGTTTGCCATATCAATCACCTTACCTTTCCTGTATGTGCTACAAGTTTATAATTTCCAGAAACAGTAAAAAATATACTCGAGCAAAGAATTCATAAGCTAATTATTGCGAAGTTGTAAACTTTTCGAAAATGGACTTTTTATCTACGTCATCTTATGGTATACTGAATACATATAGATGCATATACGCATCTGATGCTGGAAGAAAGGAGAAACAGTCGGAAAAAGACCTGCTGTTTTATGGTATAAAACGATGAATATGTTATGTGTTAACTGTAAAAAGAATCAGGCTGTTGTTTTTGTCAACAAGCTGGATTCTGCAACCAATCAGCAAACAACGGACGGTTATTGCTTAAACTGTGCCAAAGAGCTGGGACTTGCGCCGGTCGATGACATCTTAAAGAGTATGGGACTGACAGCGGAGCAGTACGATGAAATAAATAACGGAATGAATGAACTGATGAGCAGTATGGACGAATTTGATTTTGATGAGCTGGATGGTGAAGACATGGAAAACCAACCGCTTGCCATGATGGGAAATTTTAAAGACATGCTAAAAAATATGATGGGTCACGGAAACGACCATGCAGAAGATACCGGTTCCGGCAAGATGACGAAAACTGCAACGAAGAATAAGAAAAAAGAAAAACAAAGACTTTTGGACAGTTTTGGGACCAATTTGACACGCAAAGCATCACAACGATTGATTGACAGGATCATTGGTCGTGACAAGGAAATTGATCGTGTGATCCAGATCTTAAACCGTCGCTCGAAGAATAATCCTGTTTTATTGGGTGAGCCGGGCGTTGGTAAGACGGCAATTGCAGAGGGACTTGCTGTTCGCATCGCAGAAAAGCGTGTACCGCCGAAACTGTTTGATAAAGAAGTATATCTTTTAGACTTTACTGCAATCGTAGCAGGAACACAGTTTCGTGGTCAGTTTGAGGCTCGACTCAAAAAATTGTTGGAAGAGGCAAAAGAGCTTGGAAATATTATTTTGGTGATTGACGAATTGCATAATATTGTCGGTGCGGGAGATGCGGAAGGAGCAATGAGTGCTGCAA
>JAZSOJ010000065.1:0-2736 GCA_045536855.1 Clostridia bacterium
ATTTTACACGGGGCAACATAGTCACCCCTATCAAGACTGTACAGTGCATCCTTCAGTTTTTGCGCAACGACCTTTTTGGATTTATCGGTGATGCTGCGTTGGATTTGCTTTCCGGTTCCGGGATCAAAACCGGCAGTATAACGAGCCTCGTAATAGGTATAGGTCTTTCCGTTGATCTCTCTCGTGATCTTGCGGATAGATCCCATACCGGAAGTGGATTTTTTGCTTTGCGGCATAA
The DNA here is from genome assembly GCA_045536855.1 of Clostridia bacterium. Classification (GTDB taxonomy): domain Bacteria; phylum Bacillota; class Clostridia; order UBA1381; family UBA9506; genus RGIG1666. The sequence goes on from JAZSOJ010000065.1 coordinate 239, forward strand.
ATATTACTCCTTTCGTTGCCGCATAGCAGGTACACCTATATTATACCATACAAGCGGTCTTTCCGCAACGATCAGTGCTTACAAAGGTAGTCAATCACCGCTTCCAGGGGGATGCGGTAGTTGCGTCCCACACGGACACTATGAATCGTTCCGGAACGGACCAATTCATATGCGGTGTTATGACTGACCACCAAGATTTCAGCCACCTGCCTCACACAGAGGACAGGTGGATATTTATTTTGCAGGTTGGATATTATCATAACAGATCTCCTTTTTGTTCTTTTTATAGTTTGTTTTTGTAAACCTGCAGCAAGGTACCTTTGCTGCAGATTCTCTATTTTTAAGAAGAAGCACTGCAGATGCTCTCCTGTTACTTTAAGACGGGGTAGAAAGTGTACTAAAAGTCCTGATAGCTATCGATTTCCTTTATTAACTTGGCAATATCGCGGTTCATTTGAGATCCGTATTCTTCTGGGCCGTTAAACTGAAAGCGAACTTCTAAGGGAAAGGCATATACAATGTCCATGGCCCCGTCGGCAGCACGCTCACAGCCCACCAGCCAGACAGAGCCGCGTTTTGCGAAAGAAGAATTAGCGATGTTTTCGCCGGCATAATAACTCTTTTTGTAGTAACGGAATCGGTATAGCCGATTGTTATCACCGATGCCGACCAAAAAGATGGCTCCCCAGCGGCCTTTGCTGCGTAAAATTTCTTGTGGTCTGAAAATGTAAAAGCCTTCGTCCTCTGGATATTGGTACAGGTTTTTGTTCGGAAAATCTTCGTAGTAGTCGACCTCTAAATCGACTGGAATTTTGCTGGTGGTTTCCAAAAGGTTGAAATATTCCCGGAGACCCTTTTGAAGGGCTCGCATATGCGCATTCGCACGCGCCAACTTGCCGTTTGAATCAGCTCTTGAAAGGGAAAGCTTCTTATGTAGATCGATATTTTGATTCATCAACCGCTGGATTTCTTCACGATATGAATCAAGTAATGCCCGCAAATAATGGTCTCCTTCTAAATCTAAAAACACCGGATCGGTCTGATTGCATTTGGCAAAGAGGTAAAGCAACACTTCCCTCTGCGTCAGGTTCAGGGTTGCGCCGAGTTGCTGAAACTGTTCTTTCTCTGTGGCAGTAAGACGGATCGTTAACCGGCAAGAATGCGTTCCACCTTGGCTTTCTCCTGTATCCGTTTCCTTGGTTATATCTGCGTCTGTCACTTTTTCTACTCGCGTTGATTGCAACAGTGTTGCGATATTATCCATTTTGATTTCTTTGAAAATGTTTTGCGTGTCATCTTTGAGATTGTCGGAACGCGCAATGGTGTGTGGCGCGTTTAGACTATGATATCCTGCTTCCCGAAACAACCGTATAAAGGCGAGCGTATATTTGTAGGCTACGAAAGCCGGCATTTCTCCTCTGTATAGAATGTGCAATCCAGGCTGAGGCTTTGGCTTTGCAAAGTGTTGCCTGGTAGTGGTGTGATCCCCGCAACGGTGGCGGCTAAACACGGCTGAAATCCGCGTTCCTCTTGTTTTGCCGACATATACTTCGTTGTCGCGAACTAAAGCGAAAACTGTGTGCAAAATTTTTTTCATAATCTGCTCCTTAATTGAGATAGTTTATTTGGGTTTCGGCAAATAAAAAAACGCACTTCACTTACAAAAAGTAAGTGAAGTGCGTTGGAATTACGCATTTCGACATTGGCTGCCTTCGCCTCTGTCATCTTGTCTTTTGGTACTGTTCCCGTCCTTTTTCATACGGTTAGCCGCCGTTTTCCTCGCGTTAGCTGTGACCGTGCCTTTCGACTGGCAGGGCGGGGAACGACGGCAAGCCGTCTCGCAGGAATGCTGCGTCCCTATTAATTATAACGCACCGCCCGGTATTTTTAATATTGTAGCATAAAAATAGGAAAAAATCAAGAGGAAAGCTTGATATTAATGCAACAATTTTAGCAAAATGTATTTTTTTAAAAAACCGCTGGAAGGATAACACCTCGACAGAACGAGTTCAGATAAATTAAGTCCAACAGAAGAATGTAGAAAAACATGCTTTGTTGGTCGTTAGAAAAATGTGATGCTGTACATCAAAGGACCAAGAGCAAGCACTGCCTGCACGGAGTTCCGTTTGGCGCTTTTAGGGACCCCCTGCTCCCTATGACCCTCCGTTGTGCTACGCCCAAGCCCCTTAAAGGGGCAAAGGAATCCCCCTGGAGCCGCACTGCAGCCCCGGGGGATCGTCCTCAGACGAACAGGTGGAATTAATCCACGAGGAAGATGCCGCGGCCTTAGCGGAGAATTGGAGCTTGCCCTGAGAGTCATAGCCAGTGACGACCAAGTCGGTAAACTCCACATCCCAAAAGCCTTCCGGCTGTTCCATCTGCTGAGGTCCGTCGATGCGCACACTCAGCTTCTCCAGGCGATGTTCTGCCAGGCACACCACATAGCGGTAACCGGTAACGGTCTCAGTCCGTTTGCCGTCCTTATACTCGTAGGCGGG
>JAZSOJ010000120.1:0-2649 GCA_045536855.1 Clostridia bacterium
CAATATTTTCCGAAAGCTCTTTGCCAAACTCTTCTAAACGCTCCCGATCAACCGTAAAACCCTCCACCTGCATCGAGGCGAGCACCTCGCAAAGCGGCATTTCGATCTCATGAAACAGCTTCGTCTCGCCAAGGCTTTCCAGTTCTTTTTCAATATATTCGGAAAGCGGACGAAGCATCATCGTCTGACGCTCCATTTTCTTCGGCTCCCCTTCCGTTATCATATCAAGCGAAAGCTGAACACCGCCGGAAGATGCATCATCCCCTAAATTTACGCCTAAAAAATCAAAACAAAGATCCGAAAGATCATATCCCTTGCGTGAGGGTGCTAAAAGATACGCTCCAATGGCGGTATCCACCCGAACGCCTTGAGGCAAAATGTCAAAGCCGTGCAAAAATACCACTTGTTCTTTCAGTTCGTGCGTCACTTTTGGCTTTTTTTCGTCTTCTAAAACCACTTTCCATACCGGAATGGTTTCTTCGTCAAAGTCCGCACGAACGCAACCGTTTTCTCCCGACAAAAAGTAAATCTGCTTGCGCCCGATATCAAACAGATAAAAAAGCTCGCTTTCCTTTTCTAAAAGCGCTTTTAACTCTTTCGCATCTTGCACGGTTTCATACGTTCCGTCACAAAATTCTGCCTTAACAAGCGTTTCCGCTTCCTCTCCGCCATCGACCTGTGGCAGCTCTTTTAAGAAACGCTTAAATTCCAGTCTCGTAAAAATTTCCTTCAGCTTGTCCGTCTGATATGGCTTGATTTTCGCATCCGAAAGTGCTAAATCAAGCGGTACATTTCTGTCAATCGTAGCGAGTGTACGGCTCAAAAAGGCGTCCTCTTTCCCCTCAGAAAGCTTTGTTTTTACGGCTTTCCCAAGGTCAGAACTGTCTAATTTCTCATAAATTTCTTCTAAGCTGTGAAAACTTTGGATTAAAGAAATGGCACCCTTTTCACCAATGCCACGTACACCCGGAATATTGTCCGAGGTATCGCCCATTAAAGCCTTCACCTCAATAAACTCTTTCGGCGTAACACCGTATTTTTCCATCACTTTTTCCGCATCAAAAACTTCCGTCTGCGTGTTTCCCATGCGAGTCGTAACCAGATATATCTTGCTGGCATCGGATGCGAGCTGCAGATCGTCCTTATCTCCTGTTAAAATGTCACACTCAAAACCCTCTTCTTCACACATACGGGAAACCGTACCGATAATATCATCCGCCTCAAATCCCTCTTTCTCTAAAATCGGGATATTCATCGCAGAAAGAACCTCTTTCATCAGGGGTACTTGGGGAACAAGTTCTTCCGGCATTCCTTTTCTCGTTGCCTTATAGCCATCAAACATCTTGTGACGAAAGGTCGGCGCCTTTAAGTCAAACGCCGCCGCAATATAATCCGGAGCAATTTCCTTGGTATAGCGAAATAAAATCGTCAAAAAACCATACACCGCATTGGTATACGTTCCGTCTTTCGTGGTCAAAAGACGAATGCCGTAAAATGCACGATTGATGATACTGTTTGCATCCAAAATTAAAAACTTCGGTTTGCTCATTGTTCTCTCCTCGCTTTATTTTTCAAATAACACCTCGGTATAATATTCGCCCCATTGTCCACGAGCTTCCTCACCTAAAATAAAGAATACGGTTGACAGTACATCTGCATCGGTTGCGTTTTTTGCCACCACCGTCGCACTTCTGACGGTGCTTTCCGCAGGTCTTCCGCTTGTGGCATCAAATATGTGATGATATCTTTTTCCATCCTTTTCAAAATAGCGCTCATAATCACCTGAACTTACCACGCAAGCATCGGTCACCTCAATAACTCGTGCGGCACTGCCCCGTGGGGCATCCGGATCCTGGATCCCAACCGAAAACGGGCGACTAAAACCACCGGTCGTGATCCCTTCCAAAAACCCGAGCGGCTTTTTGCCCATTACAACAATGTTGCCTCCCAAATCAAGGCAGGCATTTTCAATCCCATATTCCTTTAATACACGTGTCGCCTCATCTGCAGCATAGCCTTTGGCAATAGCTCCAAGATCAAGTGCCATTCCTTCTTTTTCTAAAGTAACCGCATACGGATTTTCCGATAAGCGTACGAACTCCCATCCGGTTTTTTCCAAAGCTGAGCGCAGCTCCGTTTCCTCTGGTATATGCGGATTTTCTGTACCAATCCCCCAAAGGTCTGTCACCGGTTTTAAGGTAATGTCAAACACACCTTCCGTCGCTTTGGAAAAAAACAACGCACGAGAAATCACCTCATAAACTTCCCTGCTGACCCGGGTCGGCGTGCCCGCCGGCGCACGGTTAATTTTTGCCACATCGCTGTCCGTGCGATAGGCACTCATTAAGCGATCCAGTTTTGCTATGCGGTCCATTGCCGCCTTTGTCGCCGCCGTTCGATTATTTCCGTACACCGTCAAAGTAATAACCGTGTCGAAATAATACGCCGTCTTTTTTTCAACGCCGGGCGTCATGCTTACACCAAGCACAATCAACAAGATGATTAGTACGCTCAGCACTCGTCTGACTGTTTTCATTCTGTCTTTTCTTCCTCCGCCGGATATAGCATCCGATATATTCGCAAATAATTTTTGACTTTGCTTACATACTGTTCAGTTTCTGCATAGGGCACCTTTGAAAGTGTCTTTCC
>JAZSOJ010000156.1:0-14625 GCA_045536855.1 Clostridia bacterium
CTACGATCCGACTTAAAGAAAGGGGAAAACGGTGTGCTGTCACCTATTAATTTTAAAATTAAAGGCGTTACCAAGCGTTGGATAACTAACGTTATGTCTGTGGTAGTGGGCGCCGTTATAATTATTGAGGTTGTACTTGGTATTTTTGTTCATACCTATTACACCGAAACTGCGCGAAGCCGTGCAAATGAGCTTTGTCAGGCGGTCGAACTTGCCAAAGCAATGCAGGTAAATGATGAAGAAACCGTCATGGCGTGCGACTATGAAGACACGAATGTTTCGGTCAAAGTTGTAAAAATCATTCAGAGCTATACAAAAATTATCAACGAATTTATTTGGAGAAAGTATTAAGAAGAAAAGAGGGGAGAGTATATGAACAAGACATACCTCGATATGGTATATTTGTTTTCCTGTGCCGCTTGCGGACGCAAACTGCAATCGGAATTGTGTAAAGACTTGGATATACCTGCCATCCGACGGGAAGCGATGCTTCAGGGCGTGTGGCCATTTGTATTAACCTCCCTGCAAAAGCTGAAAGATGAGGGAAAACTTCCGGATTGGGAAGAAGAACTCAAAAGAAATAAAATGGAAATTTTGTTTGCTGTGATGAATTACACGCAAAGGCACACGCTAATGCTTGAAAAAATTCGTTGTTTGGAACAAGCGGGGATTCCTGTTTGCGTATTAAAAGGTGATTCTTTAGCCGTTTTATATGCGCAGCCTGAGTGCCGTATTTCCGGTGATGTTGATATTTATATCCCACGATATATGGAAAAGCAGGCGTGTATGCTCTTAAAAAATGAAGGTTTTGAGCTTTATACAAGAGCAAAGGGTTTGCCACATGTTAAGGCAGACCATCCGCAGGCGGGACATTTAGAAATGCACGTAATGCTTTATGATGATGTTTCCGAGGAGCAGTGGTTTTTGGAAGGCGATTCCATCACGGAGCCCTTTGGAAAATTCCGTTCCGAATACGGTGAATTTTCACAGCTGGGAGCGACCGATGGTGCATTGTTCGTTTTTTTCCATTTTGTAAAGCATTTTCTTTATTCCGGTGGCGGAATCAAGCAACTGACGGATGTTTTAATGTATTTTTCTGCTTATAAAGAAACCATTAATCAAAAACGGGTGGAGCGGAAAATGGCGGAGGCCAAATGCACCCGATTGTTTGCAACCATGGTTGGTGTTGGCGTGAAATATCTTGGCTTTTGCAAAGATGATTTTGAGGCAGTAGAAACGGATGAGGCACTGATTGATCGCCTGATGGAAGACCTCTATGAACGTGGCGGTTTTATGCGTGAGGCAGATAGTGACGGAATCATTTTTGTCCCATATGTCAAGGAAATTCTGAAATCAAAGGGCATCGAGGGAAATGAGTACTTTGCAAAAAAACAGAAAGAAAAAACGAGAAGCCTTTTCTTCCCCGGCAGAAAAACGATGGAAGAAAATTATCCGTATGTAAAAAAGAGTCCCCTCTTTTTGCCAATTGCTTGGATTCATCGGGGATTTCGCTTTTTTATCAGCAAACTTTTTGGGAAAAATAGAAATCAGGGAATTTATAGGGATGTTGAAAAATCAAAGGAAATTCAAGAAAAAAGAACGACACTTGCAAAAGATTTGCAAATGATATAAAAAGATAAATAAAAACGGCTCTGTTATAAAACAGAGCCGTTTTTATATTTATTTTAGAAAATACCCGTAATCCAAACTGCTGCGATACAAATCGGAACAACATATCGAACCATAACGGTATAATATTTTTTGCGCTTAAAGGGAGCCGCAAGCTCAGCCTCTTCAAAAATGTTTTTAACACCCCAGAAATAGCCGACGAAGATACAGGTTGCAATCGCAAGCAGTGGCATAATTACACTGTTGGCAGTGAAATCAATAAAGTCAAAAATACTCATTCCAAAAATCATAACATCTTTCCAGACACCGAAACCGAGCGAGCTTGGAATGCCGATGACAAAGACGGAGATAGCCGTTAAGAGTGTTGCCTTTACTCGACCCATCTTAAAGTGGTCAATTAACCAGGCAATGACGACCTCCATAAGCGAAATCATCGAGGTTAAAGCGGCAAACAGCACTAAAAGGAAGAAAAGTGCACCAAAGACGCCGCCGAACGGAATCTGCAAAAACACCTTTGGCAGAGTTTCGAACAATAAACCGGCACCTGCACCAATGTTATCAGGATTTCCTCCCGAGGTTGCAAATACAGCAGGAACGATCATCATGCCGGCTAAAAATGCCACGCCGGTATCAAACATTTCTGTCATTTTAATACTTTTCTGAATGTTAACATCACGTCCCATATACGAGCCATAGGTTACCATGATACCCATGGCGAGCGAAAGGGAATAAAAGACCTGACCAATCGCCATTAAAACGGATTCAAAGCTGAACTTGGAGAAGTCAGGGATCAAGTAAAACGCAAGGCCCTCCAAACCGCCGGAGATGGTAACGCTGCGGATTGCAATAATAACAGATAGCACCAAAAGTGCCGGCATCATAATTTTATTACTCTTTTCAATTCCCTTCTTAATACCGCATAAGAGAATCAGCATGGAAATCAAAAGGAATGCGGCGTGATAAACAACCGGCTCGACCGGACTTGCAATGTATTCGGAGAAGTATGTTGCCTTTGTGAGTTCCGTTAAGTTTCCTCCGACAAATTCTACAAGATATTTTACAATCCAACCGCCGACGACGGAGTAGTAGGTAGCAATAAAAAATGGAATTAAGATGCCGAAAATTCCCAAAAAGCTGAACCGCTTATCAAGCTTTTTATAGCATCCGTAAGCGTCGGTCTGACCACGTCTGCCAATCGCAATTTCCGTTGTCATCAGCGTTGAACCGACGGTAATAACTAAAATTATATAAATTAAAACGAAAAGACCACCGCCATAGTTTGCCACCAAATTCGGGAAACGCCAAATATTACCCAAACCGACAGCTGAGCCGGCTGCTGCCATAACAAAGCCGAGCCTGCCGGAAAAACCACTTCTTTTTTCCATAAAAAACCTCCCATAAACAATAATCATTAACATACATTCTACCATATCACGGGATATAATTCAACCTGAAATTCTATACTTTCATATATTTTATCCATTATATTGTTCTAAATTCCACGGGATGTGCATATCATTGAAAAAGAGGTGAAACCAGTGGATGAAGCAAGTTTGAAAAAAGAAATTTTAATGCAATTTCCGCTCCGTTTTCGTAAATTTTTTGATGAAATTGCTTTTGGAGAAATTCAGGAAATTAGATTTCGGGCATCAAAACCATTAATGATATATTCCGGCAAGGAAGCATATTTTGTAACGGATGAAGGACGCAAAACGTTCCAACAGGGACAAGCCAAAGTAGTGACAAAAGAGGAACTGGCAGAGCTTTTTGCGGCTTTTTGTGACAACTCCGTGTATGCTTTTAGGCACGAAATCTGTGATGGATTTTTGACGCTCGCTGGTGGTCACCGTGTAGGAATCAGTGGAAGATGCGTTTTAAAAGGGAACGAGATTACGCATATTGCGGATATTTCCGGATTAAATCTAAGAATCGCAAAAGAGTATATTGGTTGTGCTCAAAAAGTGCTCCCGTTGATTTTAAGACCGGATAAAACAGTAGCCAATACTGTTTTTATTGCGCCGCCGCAAGGAGGCAAAACGACTTTTTTGAGGGATTTATCCCGATTACTTTCGGAGCGTTTTAAGGTTACGGTGGTTGATGAACGTTCGGAAATTGCGGCGATTAAGGATGGAATTGCACAGTTTTGCGTTGGTGTTCAAACGGATGTATTAGATCGCTTCCCCAAAGCGATGGGTATGATTTGCGCCATTCGTTCACTTTCGCCTGAAGTCTTAATTACGGACGAGCTTGGCGGCGCAGAAGATTTGTTGGCTGTCAAAAGTGTAATGAATGCCGGCTGCCGGATTATCACCAGCATGCACGGGGATAGTGCAGATGAATTTGTGGGAGAAAAGAGAAGAATCTATGAACTCTTTGACCGTGCCGTTATCCTTAAAAGAAAGGATGGAATTCCGCAGGTGGAAGTGGTGATTGATATTTCAAATCAGATGTTTAACGGAGGAAAATAAAATGTTTACAGTTGCAGGAATCGCAATGGTTGTGTTTGCAAGTATCGGGCTTTTTATGCAGCAAATTTCAAAAGAAAGAAAACGGCTGAGCGCCATGGGTGAATTTCATCGTCTTCTGTTAAATCTTGCAAAACGGATGGATTTTACGGGAGAAACCCTGCCGATGATATTTCATCATATAGCAGAGGACGAGCAGGGGGAAGCAGGCCGCTTTGCAGGCGAGTTGGCGATGAATCTTTCCGAAAAAGGTGAGCACTCTCTTTCTGTTTTGTGGCAGGAAAAAGTTTCGTCATTTGCAAAGCGCCTTTTTTTCCGTGCGTCGACAGCAGAAATATTAAAAATGGTTGGAAAAACCTTGGGAACACAATCGGAAGAAGAAGAAATTCGAACGTTGAAACATGCAGCGGCTGAATTGGAAGAGGAGATAAAAAAAGAAAAGGAATCTGCTGCAAAAAGTGAAAAGTTATTAAAAAGTGGAGGCGTCTTGCTGGGGCTGTTCATTGTAATTTTATTTTTATAAGACATCTGCAGGTGGTGAATGAGGATGGGCGTTGATTTAATATTTAAGATTGCGGCAATCGGAATTTTAGTAAGCGTGTTGTATCAGGTGCTGGTGCGTGCAGGTCGGGAGGAGCAAGCGATGCTTACAACGCTGGCCGGACTGGTTGTTGTACTTTTGATGATTATTAATGAAATCAGTTACCTGTTTGAAACGGTGAAAAATATTTTCGACTTGTAGCAGAGGATACAAAATGGATGTAATAAAAATTGTGATTTTAGGCATAGTCGGCACTTTTATGGTTCTTATGCTCAAAGAACCAAAGCCTCAAATAGCACTGGCAGTAACCATTGCCACTGCCAGTACGCTTTTTTTTATGTTGCTTTCCGGCCTTTGGTATGTTGTGGATGTTGTCAAAATAACGGCTGACAAAATCAATTTGAATCCGGAATACATTGCAGCAATCTTTCGAATGACAGGGGTTGCATATCTTGCGCAATTTGGAGCAGATGTGTGTCGTGATGCGGGACAAACTGCGATAGCAAGTAAAATTGAACTTGCCGGAAAAGTTTCAATTGTCGTGCTCAGCATCCCGATTTTGTTGGCTCTTTTTAATATGCTCATCGGTTTGTTGCCGTAAGGAGTGATGCAGATGAAATGGTGCATTTGTGTTCTTTTGAGTTTTTTGGCGATTTCTTTTCCCTTTTCGTACGTGGGATCAGCTCAGAACAATATAGAACAAAACATGATGGAAGAATCAAAACGACAGTTGGAAACAGTGCTTGGGCCGAGCGAATTTACCGATTTTTCAAAAGCGGCAGATGAACTTGCCAATGGGTCGCAAGGATGGTCATTTTCGGGACTGTTGAGCAATCTGTCAGACCTTTTTTGGGGCGAATTAAAGTCGAATATGTCCATGCTGATTAAAATGGTTGTTGTCGCAATTATGGCAGGAGTTTTATGTAATATACAAGGAAAATTTGCAGGCGAGAGTATATCAAATCTGGGATTTTTAACTTGTTTTATTGTGATTGCCGGGATAGCGGTCAGTATTTTTAGTGATATCGTTTCTATTGCGTCGGAAACGATCGATACACTTTATATGTTTACGCAGGGACTGATACCGACGATCAGTATGATTATAAGTTCAGGTGGAGGAGGAGCTACCGCCTCGGCGATGAGTCCGACTTTATTTGTTTGTATGCAGGTCATTACATATCTTGCAAAGAATTTCTTTTTGCCGATGAATTTAGGCATTTTTGCGTTATCGGTAATTAATAATGTCACAGAACGATTCCATATTACGAAGTTGATTGAATTTGCGAAACAGGGTCTCAAATGGGGGATAGGAATTTTGTTGACGGTATATGTGGGTTTAATCGGCTTTCAGGGCATTTCTTTCGGATATTTGAATGGCGTTGCCGGCAAGACAGTAAAGTATGCCGTTTGCAACTTTATTCCATTGGTGGGAACAGCGTTGGCAGAATCTGTCGAAGCTGTTTGCGCCAGTGCGGTGTTAGTAAAAAACGCCGTAGGGATGGCGGGGATATTATCCCTGATTTCTATTTGTCTTCTGCCTCTATCTAAAATGCTGGTGCTTTCTTTATTGTACCGCTTTGCTGCAGGAGTTGCAGAACCGGTTACTGACCGGAGAATTACAAATTTCTTTTCTGATATTGCCGGTAATATTACGCAAACCTTTGTTGTTTTATTGATGGTATGTGTGATGTTTATGATCAGTGTAGGGTTGCTGTGTACGTTTACAAATATTCCAATGAATTAGAGGAACATTATGAATCTTTTACATGAATATGCAGGGGGAATTATTGTCGTATCGGTGCTTGCGATTCTTCTTGAAAACATTCTTCCTGAAACGGGACAAAAAAAGTACATACAGATTTCGATTGGCCTTTTGGTGATGCTTGCAATCATCAGTCCGCTCGGGAATTTGATTCAATCAAAAGAAATATTTCGCTTGCCGGAAGTGGTCATTGATGATTCGGACTTGTCATTCGGGAAGAATCAATATGTGCATGAAGATTTTAAGAGGCGGCTTTGTGAAACGCTTCACGAACAGGTTATGATGCAAACCGGAAAAGAAATAGATATATCGGTCGAATTAGAAATAAATGATGAGGGCGCGATTACCGAAATCAAGGAAATCCGTTTTTTTCCATACGATATTGAAACAGCAAAATGCCTTTCTGAGCTTTCCGGAATTTCGATAGAGAAAATCAAGGAGGGGGTAGTAGAGTGAAGTGGAAGGAACAAATGGAAAAATATTTTGCACCTTTAATGAATACCAAAGCGTTGCTCCTCATATTATTATTAGGAGTTCTTTTCCTTGTGCTTGCGGGGGGAGCGAAAAATGAGAAGAAAGAAGCAAATCAAATGGCGGAAGGGCCCCAATTACGGGTGACATACGCAAAGGAATTGGAAGAAAGACTTGCCTCGATCTTATCAACCATCAAAGGGGCAGGGAAGGTGTCCGTGATGGTGACCTTGTCGGACGAGGGCGAGAGTATATATGCACAAAACAGCGCCAGCGATAAAAAACCAAACGGTAGTGGAACGATGGTAACGGAAAGCCGAAGTGATGAAAAGAATTACGTTCTTAAAAATGATGCGGGAGGCGGACAATCGCCGATTTCTGTGCGCAAAAACATGCCGACAATATCGGGAGTTTTAGTAACCGCACAAGGGGCAGAAGATGAAACGGTAAAAAGTAATTTGATTTTGGCAATTAAGTCTGTATTAGATGTAAAAGCACACCGGGTTCAGGTGTTTGTTAAAAAATAGAAACTTATAATGGAGGCAAAAAGATGAAAATATTCAAATTTCATTTTGCAAAATCGGGTGACAACGAAAAGAAGGGACGTCCCAAAAAAAATAAAATGCTTGTGCTTCATCGGAAACAAGTGGTAGCGGTAGGACTGATGCTTCTCATTGGGACCGCAGGCTATCTTAATTGGAGTTTCCAAAATGATGCGGTAGATCCGAGCGTTTCTGTGATGTATGAAGAAGCATCCAAAAAACTGGGAGAAGCAAAAATGGTCAATGCAGCACCGAAACATTCGGTGGAGGAAGGAGTCGTTTCGCAAGAAAAAGAGAACAGCGATTATTTTGTTAAGGCACGTTTAGAAAGAGAAATGAAACGCAGTGAGGCGACAGAAATGCTTTCGGAATTGCTGAAAACACAGAATACAGATACAGAGGCTCGGGAAAATGCGGAACAACAAATTCATCGAATGGCTGAATATACCGAAAAGGAAGTAGCAGCAGAAAATATGATTCGTGCAAAAGGGTTTCGTGATGCATTGGTGTTTATGAACGACTCCTTTGTTAGCGTTGCCGTAGAAAGCAAAGGACTCAATGAGGTGGATGCCGCACAAATTAGGGATGTTGTCATTTCCGCCACAAACTGTACTGCTGACCAAATCCGCATCGTAGAAATTGCGACGAAATAATAAAATGCCCTGTCTTGGACAGGGCATTTTATTATTTCGTTTGTGCATCTTTCCACCAAGCTTGATTTTCGATGGTGCTGATATCTTTTAAGTGTGAATTATCGCCGTCTAAGGCGACGGTAAAGGCTCCGTTATCATAAGTGACGACGGTAATGGAAGCATTATCGCACCAAGCAATATCAGTCAGCTTTTCCAACGGAAATCCGTAAAAATAGCAAGCTAAAACACGAATCGCTGTTCCGTGGCAGGCAATGCAAACGGTTTCCCCCTCATGATTTTTGATAACATCATGGGTTGCTTGGATTAAGCGATCGGAAAATTCACGCATGCTTTCACCGCCGGGCATCTGGAGTTTATAAGGTTCGTTCAGCCAGTCGGCATAACTTTCAGGGAAACGTCCGGGCAAATCATCCCATGGCACATCTTCCCATTCGCCGCCGTTAATCTCCCGGAATCGAGGGTCTGTCACAATCGGAAGATTTCGACCTTCTGCAACTTTTTCTGCCGTCATTACCGTGCGAGTAAGGTCGCTTGCGTAGAAAGCATCAATTTTTGTATCACGCAATCTGTCTGCGGCACGAGCGATTTGTTGTTTTCCTTTTTCGGTCAGCGAAGAATTAAAATGTCCGTGGAAACGACGGATGTAGTTGCCATCGGCTTCGCCGTGCCTGACAAAGATTAAGGTTGTCATAGGACATATCATCTCCTTGTTTTGTTAACTGAAAGAAAAAAGGTTTTTTCACTATTGAAAGCAAAAAAACCTATCTCTCTATTGTTTTATCAGCAAATCTTACAGAGCGCTCTTTGCTTTTTCAACCAAAGATGCAAACGCTTCTTTGTCGCTTACTGCAAGTTCAGCCAGCATTTTGCGGTTCATTTCGATACCTGCTTTTTTCAGGCCGTTCATAAAACGGGAATAGCTGATGCCGTTTACTTTTGCCTGAGCAGAAATTCTGGTGATCCACAGCTGACGGAAGTTTCTCTTCTTCTGTTTTCTGCCGATGTACGCATAGGTTAAGGATTTCATTACCGCTTCTTTTGCGGTGCGGAACAGCTTACTTTTTGCGCCACGGTATCCTTTAGCCAGTTTCAAAATTCTTTTATGTCTTTTACGAGTACTCAAAGCACCTTTAACTCTTGCCATTTCTGTTACCTCCTAAATTCTGTTATCGTTTTGTTCGTAAATTATTTGTAAGGAATCAGCTTTTTGATTACCTTTACATTTGCGCTACTTGCGTAGCTAGCCTTACGAAGCAAACGTTTTCTTTTCGTGGATTTCTTGGTCAGAATATGGCTTCTGTAGGCATGATTCATCTTAATCTTACCGTTTTTGGAAACGGAAAATCTTTTTGCGGATGCTCGATGTGTCTTAATCTTAGGCATAACTTTGCTCCTTCCAAATATTTATTATTAAAAAAACTGATTATTTCGGCGAAATCACCATGCTCATATTCTTACCCTCGAGCTTCGGCGGCTTATCTGCTGCACCGAACTCATTAAGGGCATCACGGTAACGTTCCAAAAGCTGGAGACCGAGGTTGCTGTGATGAACCTCACGACCGCGGAAACGAACAGTAATTTTCACCTTATTACCGCTTTTTAAAAACTTGATGGTTTGGTTGACCTTCGTATCAAAGTCATGATCATCAATGGACGGAGAAACACGGATTTCCTTTAAACTGATGGTTTTCTGGTTTTTGCGTGCCTCTTTGTCTCGCTTCGCCAATTCAAATTTGTACTTGCCGTAGTCCATGACTTTACAAACCGGCGGCTCAGCCTTTGGTGAAATCATAACCAGGTCAAGATTTTTGTTGTAGGCAACTTCCAATGCTTCTTTCGAAGACATAATGCCCAGCTGCTCACCGTCATCGCTTACCAAGCGAACGGATGCAACACGAATTTCCTCATTAATCATCAATTCTTGCTTACTGATAGGAAAAGCACCTCCAATAATAGATTCCTGCAAGTTTTCAGTCAGTGATTTGCTTTTTGCAAATAAAAAAGCGGATAGAAAACCTATCCGCAAATACACAAACAAAACTGTTGCATATTGACCACTTGAGCGTTGCCCGGTGGTGAGAAACGATAGGTTTCTGCTTACTGACCTTAATTATAATACCACAGCATTCCCAAGATGTCAAGTATTATTTTTATCTTTTTTATAAATTTAAAACAACTTCCTCAATTTCAATTTCCTTATAATCGGCGTCGCTTTCAATGCACTTGCCGCAACTGTCACATTTCTTTTTCGGGTCTAAATCGCACACATCACATTCGCCGCAGCCTATGCACTCTTTTTCTTCCAAAACACACTGAGCCAAGGAATTCACCTTCTTTATATATGATAAGAGTATTATACCACGAAAAAATGTGAAATGCAAGCGGCGGCGGGGAGGAGTGGACACTTGCCGCCGCCCGTGTGGAGAATTATGAAATTATCTCAATGAAATGACGATTTCCTGACCGACAAACAGCTCGGAACTTGGGAGTTTGTTTTCATAACGTACTTTTGCAATAAAATCACGGATATCCATACCCTTCGGCTTATAAGGAGAGCATAAATCCCACAGAGTATCTCCTGACGTGACCGTAACTGTAACAGAGTCAATTCCATCATCGGCAACCGCAAAGCTTGCCAGTGCGCCGAAGGTCAACATAAGTACGGTAATGAATATCAGAAGAGAGCGACGCTGATGCTTTGCACGGTTGTTAAAGTAAATTCTTCTATGTGTTCTTTCCATTTCAATCATCCTTTCCAAAACAAACATTTGTTCGCTTGTTACTTTCATTGTAACAGAACATTTGTACTGTGTCAATACTTTTTTTAAAATTTTTCGAACAAATGTTTGATTTTTTCAAAAAGATATGATATACTGATATCAGAAAGAAGCCAAATCAGTCTGAAAAGGCGTATTTTTGGAGGTATATGATGGCAAAGCGGGAAAACAGAGAACAACAGATTATTGAGTTTATTAACCGCCAGACGGAGGAAAAAGGGTATCCGCCGTCGATTCGGGAAATTTGTGCGGCAGTAGGTCTTGCATCGCCCTCGACGGTGCATACGTACTTAAAAAAATTGGAGGAAAAAGGGCTTTTGGTAAAAGACGGCTCAAAAACCCGTGCAATTCGAGTGGTTGGCCCGGATGCCGAAGAATTAGCGGAACCGATAGATGAGTTTTTGTCAGTTCCTGTCATTGGTACCGTTGCTGCAGGAGCGCCGATTTTAGCGGAAGAAAATGTACTTAGGACCTTCCCACTCCCGATGGACTTTGCGAAAAATGCTGGCGTGTTTATGTTGAAAGTGAAAGGGGAAAGTATGATTAATGCCGGAATTTTAGACGGCGATTTTGTTATTGTAACTCAGCAGTCCACTGCAAGAAACGGAGATATGGTTGTTGCATTGGTGGAGGATTCCGCTACGGTCAAAACTTTTTATAAGGAAAACGGCTATTTCCGCCTTCAGCCGGAAAACGATACGATGGAACCGATTATTGTTAATGAAGTCAGCATTTTAGGAATCGTATCAGGTGTCATTAGAATTTATTAATCAGGAGGCTACCCATGGAAATCAGTCATGAGTTTTTGCGCTCGGTAGTGGGGCGGGTGAGAGAAAAAGTAAAAACAATGCGCAGGGAGCTGCATCAGATTCCGGAACTCGCTTTTTACGAGGAGAAAACAGCGACGTATATTGCTGCAAAATTGGACGAGTTAGGTATCCCATATCGTACCAATGTAGCAAAAACCGGCATTGTCGCACTGATTGAAACGGAGGATGCAGAAAAAACACTTCTGATTCGTGCTGATATGGATGCTCTTCCAATCGATGAGAAGAAAGAGTGCGATTACCGTAGTACACATCCGGGATGTATGCACGCTTGTGGACATGATGCTCACTGTGCAATTCTTCTTGCGACGGCAGAAGTTTTGTGGTCGCTAAAAGATGATTTATCGTGTAATATAAAACTGATGTTTCAGCCCGGAGAAGAGGGCGTTGGTGGAGCAGAGCCAATGATAGCGGAGTGCGTGCTCGAAAATCCAAAAGTAGATGCGGCGCTCGCACTTCATGTAATGAATGACGAAACTGTAGGTAATGTCCGAATGAAAGCCGGCGGCGTGATGGCTTGTCCGGATGAATTTGATTTAAAGATCATCGGAAAGGGCGGACACGGAGCATATCCGGAGGAGTGTATTAATCCGATTGCTATAACTTCGGAAATTGTATTGGCTTTTTCGGAGCTTGCCAAAGAGTTGAATCAGCCGGAACGCCCGGTGGTTATTTCGGTTTGCGCAGCCCTCGGCGGCGGAAGTGCATACAACATCATTCCGCAAAGTGTAGATGTGCGAGGAACGGTGCGTTTGTATGATAAAGAGTTGAGGGGGCAAATTCCTGCCCTTTTGGAAGACATTATTCGAGAAAAAGTGAAAAAATACGGTGGCAGTTACGAATGGAATTATCGCCTAATGTACCCGCCGCTCTTAAACGATGAAAAACTGGTGGGCTGGCTTTCGTCTATGTGTGCAGAGATTTTGGGAAAAGAACGAGTTGTCCTCGGCGGAAAGTCATCCATGGCAGGAGATGATTTTGCGTATATTGCAGAAAGAGTCCCCTCAGTCTATTTTAATCTTGGCTCGGGAAATGAAGAAAAAGGAATCACGATGCCGCTCCATAGCCCTGATTTTGAAATTGATGAGGACTGTTTGTTGGTAGGCGTGCTTTCATTGAGCAAAGCGGCACTCGAATTTGGAAAAGAATAAAATAAAACCCTTGCAGATCTGCAAGGGTTTTATTTTATGATAATCGGAGACTTTAGAAAATCAAGTCCTGAACGGTTATGTTTTTTATTGGGATAAAGAGTCGAGTAAATGTCCGTTGCACGGCAGTCCAGAGCAAACATTTGTGACGCTTGTTCGCTTTCAAATTTGGCATTTGCGGCTTTGGTGATGACAGGCAAAGGATTTTCCTTCTGCATTTTAAGAAAGGACATTCCCACAGAGTTTACGCCTAATACACGATAATACTGCGGTGAAAGATCAACATCATCCTTTGTAATACCGAGCGCAAGATGCAACAGCGTCCGGTCAATGCGGGTGCGGGTGTAGCGCTTGGATTTGACAGCTTGTGCAATCTCTTTTTGTGTGTGCAACGTGCGTGCAGCCTCTATAAACCGATACTCAAGTCCTTCGGTCATATCGGGGAGAGCTCGTAATTCTTCAGCAGCTTTGGTCCTTAAAAGATAGGTTACAATTTCATCCAACCCTTGAGAAGAGACAGGCGCTAAACCGGCCTTTATTGCCAAAGAAAAAATTTCATAGGCTTTTTTTGGAATCGAGGAACTGAAATCTTCCATATTCGCAATCAAATTGCGGATGCAGGACGCACTGGCGTAATTTTCGTTTGCCTCACTGGCGTGGTGTGCAATCGTACGTTTTACCGTAATCGGCTCGATATCGCTTTTTAAAAGAATTAAACTCTTTAGGTATTCGATTGCCAAAAGATTGTTTGGCTCTTGGATGATGGGGCGAAATTCCTCTCCAAGTTTTTCCAAGAGGAGTGCAAGGCGTGCCGCAGGGTAAGAATCGCCATTTTGCATCTCTTTTGCGATTTCGTCCTGGAAACCATCTTGCGCAAGAACGCGTGCTGCTTGCATCAGAAGGGAAATATCACCGCATTCGCTGCCGAATGAAAGATAGTCGACACCAAAGAGAGAATCAATCAAAGAAACGGCGCCATGTGCAAAACGTTCTGCTGACTGAGTAGCATACACCACCGGGAGTTCGATGACGAGGTCAACACCGGAGGAAAGAGCCATATTAGCACGTGTCCATTTATCGCAGATAGCAGGAGCACCACGCTGAACAAAGTTGCCGCTCATAACCGCAATAACGCAATCAACACCGCAGGCTGTACGGTGTTGATTGATTTGATGCGCATGACCGTTATGAAACGGGTTATATTCACTTATAATAGCCATCGTTTTCATAGCGATTGCCCCTTACAAATTACTTATTTTCTTCTTCCGTCGAGTTCTTTTGCGAGGTCTTCCCAGGTCAGTCCACGCTCAACCATAACAACCATTAAGTGATATAACAGGTCGGATGCTTCGTACTGAAGCTCACTGACATCCGGATTTTTGGATGCGATAATAACTTCGGCAGATTCTTCGCCGATTTTTTTGAGCTGTTTGTCAATTCCTTTTTCAAACAGGTAGTTTGTGTAAGAGCCTTCGACCGGATTTTCTTTTCTTCCGCGGATGACATCATATACATCTTTTAAGACAGCAAGGGATGCAGAGTCTCGCTCGTCCTCAACTAAAGCACCATCTTTGATTTTGCGATAGAAGCAGGTTGCATGGCCCGTATGGCAGGCAGGCCCCTGCGGATCAACCTTTAAGATTAAGGTGTCCTGGTCACAGTCAACTAAAATCTCTTTGACAATCTGCAAATTACCGGAATGTGCCCCTTTCACCCAAAGTTCCTGACGGGAACGGCTGAAATAGGTTGCTTTTCCTGTTTCGATGGTCAGGCGAAGGGACTCTTCGTTCATATATGCAACCATTAAAAC
>JAZSOJ010000194.1:0-4814 GCA_045536855.1 Clostridia bacterium
CAATATTTATTCTTATGGCTTTGGGGTACTTGCTTAAGAAAATAAAACTTGTGGATAAGAAAAGCATTGACGCAATAAATGAGTTGATTTTTAAAATTTTCCTTCCTGTTTTATTGTTTTCCAATATATATAGCACACAAATATCGGATGTTTTTAATGTCGAGCTAATTGTTTTTGCTGTGTTCGGAATTCTTTTTGTTTTTATTTTAGGATATTTTGTTGTTTTTTGGTTAACTAAGGATAACAAAAAGCGTGGTGTCATGCTACAAGGTTTTTTTCGTGCAAATGTTGCAATTCTCGGGATTCCGCTGATCACTTATATCTGCGGAAATAAACCGAGCGGGCTCGCAGCTTTAATGGTTGCTGTGGTCATTCCTGTGTTTAATATTTTGGCGGTAATAGCACTTGAGCGATTCAGAGAAGGAAATCATAAACCGGACATATTAAAATTATTGAAAGGGATCATTACAAATCCGCTGATTATAGGTTGCATGATTGGACTTGTCGCATATGGCTTAAACATCAAGCTCCCGTCTTTAATAGAAAAATCCGTGAAAGATATTGCCTCGATAGCAACACCTTTATCCATCATTGCCTTGGGAGCAGTGTTTGAATTTTCGGACATCAAAGGATATTTTAGGGAAAATATGATTGTTGTTATGGCAAGGCTCGTTATTGTTCCCCTTATGGTCATTCCCGTTGCCGTATGGTTTGGATTCTCGGGCGAAGCACTGGCATGTTTGCTGGCGGTATTTGCATCACCCATCGCTGTTTCAACTTTTGCCATGACACAGCAAATGGGTGGAGATGAGACGCTTACAGTGCAGGTTATTGCAACCTCTTCGGCATTTTGCCTCATCACCTTGTTTTTGTGGATTTTTGGATTAAGCTATCTTGGTTTATTCTAATGGTAAAAGACGGTTTAAGAGCAAGAACGTTTTTTAGAAAAAGATTTAAAGGCTTGTTTTGCTCATTGATTTTCATGTAGATATATGGTAAAATTTAATACATTCACACAGAGTGTCAGTTGTGCCGTAAAAGCGTACCTGCAAGGCATAATTGGTGGAAAGGGAATGGGGTGAGAATCCCCTGCGTAATCTGTCGGTGTGTGCATCGAAGTTTTCATATCCGTTATCGAAAGATAGCCAGTGGGAAACTGCGAAGGCAGGATCTGAAAATGCGGACGTTTCAGTCTATATGGTGCGAGTCACAAGACCTGCTTTGATGTTATTTTATGCATATTATATGTATCGATAACGTTTTTGTTTGTGCATATACAAACAAATTGTGAACCATCACAGAAAAACTCAGCTGTGGTAATTTTTTTGGAAAAAATTACTGCGGTTTTTTTATTGCCTAAAACGAAAAAGAGGAGAAAGGGGAGTCAAAATGAGTGAATTTAAAACCTATCACCCGATGGTAAATTTCACATACTTTGTCTTTGTCATCGGGTTTTCCTGCTTTTTTATGCATCCGATTTGTCTTGGAATTTCACTTGTCAGCGGTTTTACATATTCCGTGATGCTGGGGGGCAAAAAGAAGATCAAAACAAGCTTTATATATATGCTTCCAATGATTCTTTTAATGGCGCTTTTCAATCCGCTCTTTAATCACGAGGGCATTACCGTTATCGGGTATCTGTCGGACGGAAATCCGCTCACGCTCGAATCTGCCGTTTACGGACTGTGTACCGCTACCATGATTGTGAGTGTTATCTGTCATTTCTCTTGCTACAACGAGGTTATGACGAGCGATAAGTTTCTCTTTTTGTTCGGCAAAATCATTCCTGGGATAGCGCTAATTCTTTCGATGGCACTCCGCTTCGTGCCAAAATTTGCTTCTCGGCTGAAAACGGTAACAAATGCCCAGAAATGTATCGGGCGTGATGTATCAAACGGAAAGGTTTTAAAGCGTGCGAAAAGCGGACTTAATATTTTGTCGATTATGACAACCTGGTCGCTTGAAAATGCCATTGAGACCGCCGACAGTATGAAATCCCGTGGCTACGGAATCCCTGGCAGAACTGCGTTTTCAATATTTACATTCGATAAGAGAGATAAAAAAACCCTTATCGGCATTTTTCTTTTAGGCATATATACACTTGCGGGAAACTTAATGGGTGAAATGGCGTTTGACTTTTTCCCCTCCATACAAGTGACAAGTATTACGCCGTTTGGGATCAGCGTATTTTTTGCATATCTATTGCTTTGTATCTGTCCTATCATCATTGAACTTTGGGAGGTGAGAAAATGGAAAGCATAAGCATCAAAAATTTAGATTTTACATACCAGAACAGAATGGAAAAAGCACTTGATCATATAAACTTCACGATAAATCAAGGTGAATTTGTTTTGCTTTGCGGCAGGTCCGGATGCGGCAAAACTACGCTTTTAAGGCTCCTAAAAACTGCCTTATCCCCTTTCGGAGAGAAAAGCGGAAGTATTCTCTTTAACGGCAAACCTCTTGCAGATTATGATACCAAAGAACAAGCTTCGGGTATTGGTTTTGTCATGCAGAACCCTGATAATCAGATTGTAACCGATAAAGTGTGGCATGAACTTAGCTTTGGACTTGAAAGTCTTGGGTATAAACAAACGGAAATCAGGACAAGAGTGTCCGAAATGGCATCATTCTTCGGTATTGAGAACTGGTTTTATAAAAATGTGACCGAACTTTCCGGCGGTCAGAAACAACTATTAAATCTTGCATCCGTTATGGCGATGCAGCCGTCTGTTTTAATTCTTGACGAGCCTACCAGCCAGCTCGACCCAATCGCCGCAGGAGAATTCTTGAAAACGCTTGAAAAAATTAACCGTGAGCTTGGGGTGACCGTTATTCTCACGGAGCACCGTTTGGAAGAGGTTTTCCCGATGGCGGATAAAGTTCTCGTTATGGACGAGGGAAAAATCATTGCAGATAATGCTCCCGAAAAAGTCGGCGAAATTCTAAAAAGGCAAAATCATGATATGCAAAAAGCACTCCCAACGCCGATGAGAGTTCACGCAGGCATTGAAAATTCCTTGCCTTGTCCCTTAACCGTCAGAGATGGCAGAAGGTGGCTTTTGGAATATTCAAAAGAGAATCCGTTGCATAAGGATCTGATTCCGAAAGATAAAAGCCAAAAAAACAACGACGTAGTGATTGAGATAAAAGAAGCTTGGTTCCGATATGAAAAGAATTTGCCTGATGCCGTTAAGGGACTAAATCTAAGTGTCAATCAGGGAGAGCTGTTCTGTCTGGTTGGTGGTAACGGCACTGGAAAGACAACGGCACTTTCGCTCATATCAGGACTGAACAAACCTTACAGAGGCGATGTTAAAATCAAAGGACAAAGCATTTCTAAAATCGAGAATTTGTATGACGGTCTTTTGGGCGTTCTTCCACAAAATCCACAGAGCTTGTTTGTAAAGAAAAAAGTATATCTTGATTTAATGGAAATACTTTCCGAACAGAAAATCACTCGGGAAGAAAAAGAAGAAAAGGTGCATAACATATCTGTTCTTTGCAAAATTGAAAGCCTTTTAGAAAGTCATCCTTACGATTTATCCGGCGGTGAACAACAAAGGGTGGCTCTTGCTAAGATACTTCTTATGGAACCTGAAATACTGCTTCTTGACGAGCCCACCAAAGGAATGGATGCACGTTTCAAAGAAGAATTTGCAGATATCCTTTTTGGCTTAAAAGAAAATGGTGTTACAATTCTTATGGTGTCGCATGATATAGAGTTCTGTGCGGAATGCGCCGACAGATGCGGTCTTATGTTTGACGGTCAGTTAACCTCGGTGGATGCTCCGAGGGCATTCTTTGAGGGCAAGAATTTCTATACCACATCTGCCAACCGTATGGCAAGAGCCTGTCTTCCCAATGCGGTTTTAGCAGAAGATATTATCCTTGCTTGTGGTGGTAATGTAAAAAAAAGAGAAAGACAACCAAGAGACAACGAATTTTCAAGACGCAAAAAAGAAAGTAAACCACAAAAAGAAACTCAAGCAGAACTAACAAAAGCGTCGAAAGATGACAGGAAACGGAGCAAACGGACGCTGATTTCAACGGCCTTCATTTTGCTTTTTATTCCGCTGACAATCTATATTGGCACGCATTTTTGGGGCGACAGAAAATATTATTTTATTAGCCTTTTCATCATTCTTGAAACAATGATTCCTTTTTGTATGGTGTTTGAATCACGAAAGCCAAAAGCAAGAGAGCTTATCATTATCAGTGTTTTATGCGCCATTACAACGATCAGTAGGGGGATATTCTTTATGCTCCCGCAATTCAAACCCGTTGTCAGCCTTGTGATCATTACAGGTGTGTGCTTCGGCGGTGAAACGGGATTTTTGGTAGGTAGCGTCACCGGATTTGTTTCAAACTTTTTCTTTGGGCAAGGTCCGTGGACGCCGTGGCAGATGTTTGCCTTTGGAATCATCGGTTTTGTTGCAGGAATACTTTTCGAAAAGGGAAGCTTGAGAAAGAGTAAAGGCCTCCTCTCTATCTTCGGGTTTTTAGCAACTTTTGTTATCTACGGTGGCATTATGAACCCTGCATCTGTTATTATGTGGCAGAATAAAATCACTTGGGAAATGCTGTTATCTGCTTACACCGTGGGTATGCCTTTTGATTTACTTCATGCACTCGGAACAGCCTTTTTCCTGTGGTTTATATCCGAACCCATGATAGACAAACTGGAAAGAATAAAAGTTAAATTCGGTTTGGTGGAAAGGGAGTCATGCGTAAAGGGTGAATAAGAAAAGACCCGGGCATTTTGAACCGAACCAGTAAAAACGGACAATAGACAAAAAAGACCTCTTGTTGTA
>JAZSOJ010000085.1:0-2119 GCA_045536855.1 Clostridia bacterium
CCAAGGAGTTGATCATTTGGTTTGTCTTCCTAAGACCGCTTGGCCTCCGACTTGCTCGTCTCCCAACAATAGCTTTCGGTATTTCATAGCAATCACCTCGGTAGCGAATAAATGAAATTAAGCTTGTAACCATTATACAATTTTATAATACAAAAAACAAGATTTTGTGTAAAGATTTTTTGCCTTCTTTGCTAATTTTTGGGTATTATCTGCTAATATATGGTCTCCGAATTACGAGACAAAGCAGCGACAATGAGCGAGAGTTACGAGTAATTTAATTTTAATGACAAATTAAGAAAAATAAAATCATAATTCGGTATCTTTTTACGAATTTTTTATCGGGGGTCCTTGTTTTACAATTTGATTAAATTTCGACAGGATTACTTGAAAAAAGTGCGGGGAATAGATATACTTATACTGGGTGATTAATAGAATGAAAAAGAATAGCTATAAGATATTTTCGGTGGTCTTGTTTTTTGTTGCGATGATATTACTGACCGTCATTGCCATCCCGTTGATTCAATCGCTTGGAAATCCGAAAGAATTTAAAGCTTTTATTGATTCCTGCGGTCCGTGGGGTTTTGGGATGATGCTTTTTATTCAGGTGTCACAAATCGTAGTTGCGCTGATTCCGGGTGAATTGGTTGAGTTTGTAGCCGGAACGGTTTACGGTTGGCTTGGCGGACTTTTGTTTTGTCTGTTCGGTGTCGCAGTCGGTCAGACGATTATTTTCTGGCTGGTTAAGTTTTTGGGGAAAGATTTTGCCGAGGGGGTAGCAGGAAGCAAAGCGGTATCCAAATTTAAGTTTTTGCAGGATGAGAAAAAATTAAGAACGATCCTCTTTTTTCTGTTTTTTATTCCGGGCACGCCTAAGGATTTGCTTACCTATCTTGTACCTTTGACAAAAATTAAATGTGCAGACTTTTTGGTTATCACACTGTTTGCAAGAATCCCTTCCATTGTGTCATCGACCTATGCGGGCGATGCGTTCTCCAATAAAGATTTTCTGACGCTTGCCGTCACGTATGGAGCCATTATTTTGTTTTCTGTCGCCGGTGTAATTTGTTATCGGATCTGGGATGAAAAACTTAGCGCCAGACTTTCGGCAAAAAAAGCGGGTGACAAGATTTCCGGTTAATTTTTTTGGTTGTATCTGCCTGGGCAGTCAACATATTATTCCATTTTTAGGGGGACGATTATGTTTTGTACAAAATGCGGAAAACAAAATAATGACGGCGCAACTTTCTGCACCTCGTGCGGCGCACGGCTTGCATCCAAACCGGCACAAGCTCCGGTGTATCAGCCTGGGGCGCCGAAAAAACCGCTTAGCCCGATAGAAAAACTGGTGCGTGGTCCGCTTCTTACGATTGCGATTATTTGTACCTTTGTGGGCTTTATATTTACATTTTTCAGTTGGTTTTCGGGAAATGGTCTTGATTATGCACTCCGTGACCTTGCTTATATGGAGGGCATACCTTATGAGGCGAGAGAGTTTATTATGGATGCTGCAAATACCTTGCACTATGCCGGAGGACTTTTGATTTTCATTAATTTAATTTGCAGTCTGCCTCTCATATTAGAGAGTATCGGTCTGTTCGTGTGGATGTTTTCCGCTCGTTCGGAAAAGAAAGTCGGCGGTCTTGGCGCAGTCAAAGCCGGCGTTATTCTTGAACTGATATTTGATTGTATCGTAATCGCACTTGGACTTATTGTGTTCCTTATTGTACCGTTTGGCGCATCTGCAGCTTTCGGTTCGATGCCACCGGCGGCGATTGTTGGAATGATTGTTTTTGTTTTGTTGTTAATCGGTGTAATCATTTTTAGTATTTTCTATGTCAAGGGCATTCTTTCGACGATCAAAGCGACCAAGTGCGCTCTTTTGGGCGAGAAAACAACGGCACGCCCGTCGATGTTTGTTGCAGTCATCGGAATTATCTCCGGTGTCTTTGGAATTATCGGTGGACTCATTAATTTGGCGAATCCGTATATCGATGGAGTTGTTGTACTTCCGGGTCTTTTAAGCGGTGTAGCAATTTTCTTGTTTGCGATTTCTATCATTTCCGGAAAGAAGACTGTTTTATCGGTAACGGCGGCTGCGGCTCCTGCGCCGGCGTATACC
>JAZSOJ010000029.1:0-4632 GCA_045536855.1 Clostridia bacterium
GGCGCTGTATCTACCGAAGACCTAAAAGAACTCGGCTGTCAGGTCCAACTTTCAAACACTTATCATCTGCACGTGCAAGTCGGATCGTAGCCATGTCGTTCTGTGAGCCAAGGAGTTGATCATTTGGTTTGTCTTCCTAAGACCGCTTGGCCTCCGACTTGGCGCTGTATCTACCGAAGACCTAAAAGAACTCGGCTGTCAGGTCCAACTTTCAAACACTTATCATCTGCACGTGCGTCCCGGTGATGATTTGGTCCATGATATGGGCGGACTCCACCGTTTTATGCATTGGGACCGTCCGATTTTAACGGATTCGGGTGGCTTTCAGGTATTTTCTCTCGCCTCCATCCGAAAAATTAAAGAAGAGGGCGTGTTTTTTAATTCGCATATCGACGGACGCAAAATCTTTATGGGACCGGAAGAAAGTATGCGTATTCAGTCAAACTTAGCATCAACGATTGCGATGGCATTTGATGAGTGCATCCCCGCCCGTTCAAACCGAGAGTATACACAAAACAGCGTAGAGAGAACTGAACGCTGGCTTTTGCGATGCAAGGACGAGATAACCCGCCTGAACCATACAGCGGGAACCATCAACCCCGATCAGATGCTCTTCGGCATCAATCAAGGCGGTCTGTTCCCCGATATCCGCATCAAAAATATGCAAAATATCGCCAAACTTGATTTGCCCGGCTATGCCATCGGCGGTCTTGCCGTCGGTGAAACACATGCCGAAATGTATCATATATTGGATGAAACTCTTCCCCACGCACCCGAAAACAAACCTCGCTACTTGATGGGTGTTGGTACGCCTGAAAACATTATTGAATCGGTCGCACGGGGCATTGACTTTTTCGACTGCGTTATGCCGAGCCGAAATGCACGGCATGGGCACTTAAACACCAAGCAGGGCGTCATCAATATTAACAATAAAAAATATGAAAAAGACCCGTTGCCGATTGATCCTGAATGTGATTGTCCCACTTGCCGGCACTATTCCAGAGCATACATCCGGCACTTATTAAAAGCCGGTGAAATGCTTGGTATGCGCCTGGCAGTCATGCACAATCTGTATTTTTACAACAATCTGATGAAAGAAATCAGAGAAAGCATTGAAGAAGGACGTTTTAGTCGTTATCGGGAAGAAAATGTTGGTATATTATCCAAAAGAATATAAAATAAAACCACCCAAAAGGGTGGTTTTATTTTTTTGTTACAAGAAAAAAGACGCTTTCATTAGAAGCGTCTTATGTTTGCATAACTAAATTACGCACCGATTTTGTTCAGCTTAAGTGCAAGCTGAGCCTTTTTTCTCGAAGCGGTATTCTTCTTCACAATACCCTTGCTGACCGCCTGGTCAATCTTCTTCACTGCGGTGCGGAAAGCAGCTTCAGCGTCTGCCTTATTACCACCGTTTGCAGCCGCTTCAAACTTCTTAATATATGTTTTTAAAGCAGACTTAATCATCTGATTTCTGAGCGTTTTCGTCTCAATCACTTTAACTCTTTTTTTTGCAGATTTAATATTCGGCAAATCGTTCACCTCCACTTTCGTACTCACTGACCTAAAATATTGTAACACAAACATTTGGTAAATGCAAGTAATTTTTTAAAATTTTTTTAAATATTTTCAAACCGCTTTTACAAGCGCGCATTCACGCTTCTTTGTTGCCGTAAAAACAGTCGCAAACCGCCGGACAGGTAAGGTAAAAAAGAACGGAGCATAAAAATATGAATAAATCTCTTAATTCCCATCCGGGCGGTCTGCGCAAATGTTTGTATTGCAATTATACCCTTTTTTCTGTCATTTGTCAATATTTTTCCTCGCCGACTATCGTCTGCGTGCAACAATTTGATGCAAGGCATAGATCGCCCGTTCAATCTCTTGTCTTGTATTGAAATATCCGAAGCTAAATCGAACACATCCTGTCTCTTTGGTCCCGAGCGTTTCGTGCGCCAGTACCGCACAATGCAATCCCGCACGCACACAGATTCCATATTCCTCATCTAAAACAGAAGCCAGTTCTACACAATCCATTCCGTCAATATTCAGCGCTACCACACCCACGGTTTCCCCCTCCGCCGTTCCATACAACTGAACAGACGGAATATTTAATACTTTTTGTCGAAAATGTTCTGACAGCTCTCGTTCCTTTTCTCTTACCGCATCTATTCCTTCACGGATTATAAATTTGACACCCTCGCCAAGACCTGCAATTGCCGCCACATTTTGTGTTCCGCTTTCTAAGCGATCCGGCATTTGTTTTGGTTGCAAATAGCTTTCAGACTGACTGCCCGTACCACCCTCGATGATAGTGGAAAGCTGCAGCCCTTTGCGCACATATAAGCCGCCCGTACCTTGCGGACCCAAGAGACCCTTATGACCCGGAAATGCCGCCAAATCAAAGTTTTCTAACGCTATAGGAAGCACGCCCGCCGATTGCGCCGCATCAATCATACATAAAATTCCACGGTCATGCGCCAGTCGTGCTACCGCCTCGATCGAATATACATTACCGCACACATTGGAGGCGTGCGTTATCACTATCATTCGTGTTTGCGGACGAATGGCACGGACGACGTCTGCTAAAAAAAGCTCGCCGTTTCTATTCGCCTGCACCACACTATAGCTGATGTTTTTCGATTGTGCCATCGCCTCTATCGGACGCAGCACAGAATTGTGTTCCATAGAGCTAATGATCACATGATCCCCTTTTCGCAAAACACCTTTAATTCCCATATTAAGCGCCTGCGTTGTGTTCTGGCAAAACACCAACCGATCAGGGTCTTCAATTTGAAACAGGCGACACAAATTTTCTCTCGTTTCATATATAATTTCACCTGCACGTACGGACAGCTTATGTCCGCCACGACCGGCATTGGCTCCATAGTGGATCATCGTATCATACACCGCACGGGCAACCTCTCTCGGTTTTTGAAATGCGGTAGCTGCTTGGTCAAGATAAATCATAACAATCCTCCCCTCTTCATTACAGTATATTCCGAATAAAAAAAAGCGTTCTTGTTCATTTTACGATGCAAGATGCATATACTGATATCAAACGAAAAAAGTGAGGCGATACCATGTTTGATAAACAAGTGGAAAAAAAACTCATGCAGACATTACAAAATATCAATCCGAAAAAACTGGAAAAGCTAAAAGGCGTACTGGCAAGTCAAGACGCAAATAAAATTTTAGAAACGATAGATGTGGAGAAAGTGCAAAATAAAATCCACGATCTTCAGTTAGATGAAGTGGGCACGGCTGCAGATTTAGAAACCCTTGTCCGCAAACTGAAGGAAAATCCTTCCGTCATCAATGACCTGAAAAATAAGATTTAGAATAGGAGGGCTTGCGATGGCAGACGACAACAATCAGTTGATTCAATCCTTGATGGGAATGCTTGGGGATAACCCGCAGGAAAAAATCAATGCCGTATTAAATTCCTTGACGGGAACACCTCAGAAAGAATCCACCCCTGCCGCCGATGTGTTAAAGGAACAAATCGTTTCTGAAGATTTCTCACAAGGTACGGGAACAAACATCGCTTCAAATGATTCCAAACCCCCGGACGCCGATTTATCCGGACTTTTAAAAATGCAGGGATTACTCTCGCAGCTGGGCGGGACAAGCGACGATCGAACGTCTCTTTTGTTATCATTAAAACCATTCTTAAGCGAAACAAGGAAACCACACGTTGACCGTGCACTGAATTTATTAAAACTCACCAAACTCGCTGAAGCCGCAAAAGGCATGGATTTATTCAAAGATTTCAAATTGTAAGTCAGGAAAGGTACTCATGTTATGAATATGAAATACTATAATGCAAGCAATCATTTTTCCGCACCGATTCCCCGCACACCAAAACCACACGAGCCATCCGGTTCGTATCCGCACCGGCGGGAAGTCGTCATTCCAAAGCGTCCGAGTCGGCCGGAGCCTCCCCCTCACAAACCGCAAACACCACCCCAAAACAGCGCATTTTCCTCCTCTGCGATGAATCACCTGAATCTGTCCGATTTAAAACCCGATGATCTTTTGATTTTAGGTGTCATTGCACTTTTAATCTTTAACTCTTGCGAGGACACTATGTTGCTTTTGGCATTGGGATATTTGTTTTTTGTGGGGTTATAGAATAGTAGAAAAGAGATTTTGGAATAAAAAAAGAGCCACAGCAAGATGCTGTGGCTCTTTAATTGTGCTATTATTTGTACATTGGGCCGTAAGCTTCACAAGCTCTGTAATCCTGACCCTCTTTATCCATACCGAATGCATTCCAAGCAGCCGGACGGAAAATCTTTTCTTCCGGTACATTGTGCATGCAAACCGGAATTCTCAAGATGGAGCAAAGCGTAATCAAATCAGCACCGATATGACCGTAGCTGATTGCGCCATGGTTTGCGCCCCAGTTATTCATAACATCATATACAATCTTGAATGCACCTTCACCTGTGCATCTCGGTGCAAACCAAGTACACGGCCAAGTGTAGTCAGTTCTCTTCCAGAGGATGTCGGAAACTTCATCCGGGAGATTTACGGTCCAACCCTCTGCAATCTGCAGAACCGGGCCTAAGCCCTTCACCAGATTCAGACGGATCATGGTTGCCGGCATTTCAGCTCTCATTAAGAAAC
>JAZSOJ010000025.1:0-2165 GCA_045536855.1 Clostridia bacterium
AAAAAGGGCGGTGATTCCTCTGGCAGGTGAGATTGATTATCAGTTTGATTTTCTTATTCGGCACATGGGGACGGATGGATATGCAGAGGCTATCAAGAGGGACAATTTCAAAAAGGAAGAATTGTACAACCATGTAAAGTATTGCGTGGACAACCATCTTGATTGGCGAACAGGTGAACCCATAAGCGAAAAAGCAAGTGACAATCGGGATGCCGTGTATATGTTGCTTGATAAGGAATATAAGAAAATCAACGGTGAGAAAACATTGGTTGTATGCCGTACTGCATCCAACTTTTTGACAATCCTCCGAAATGACGAACATTTCCGAAATGTGAAATATAACACTTTGCGAGGGTTGCCGGAGAAGATCATAAACGGCAAGGCGGTGCAATGGACAGATGCAGACGATGCAATTTCACGAACCTATATTGAATCGTGCTATTACATATCGAACCGCCAAAAATACGAGGATGCTTTTTGTGAGTTTCAGCACGAAAGAGAATACGACCCCATACAGGATCGCATAAATGCGGTTGAGTGGGATGGTGTGGCAAGAGTGGAAACCATGCTGCATCGGTGGTTAGGTGCAGAGGATTCCCCATACATTCGGGAATGCTCCCGGCTACTGTTTGCAGGTGGTATCAATCGAGCATTCCGACCGGGGGCAAAGTTTGACGATGTTGTTGTATTCGTAGGCAAACAGGGCGGAGGTAAATCCACCTTTTGTCAATGGCTTGCCCTTGCCCCAGAGTTATACAGCAGTATCAAAACCATTTCCGGGCAAAAGGGTCTGGAGGGCATACAGGGCAAGTGGATAGTGGAAATCGAGGAATTGCTTGCGACGATGGCAAACGATTATTCCGGCACCAAGAGCGAGGAAAACACCAAGGCATTTATCTCTACTGCATCCGATTTTTACCGAAAGCCTTATGATCGCAGACCTACCGACACGCCCAGGCATTGCGTATTCATTGGAACAACCAACCGAGAAACATTCTTGACGGATAAAACTGGCAACCGCCGTTGGTATCCTGTTCGGGTTGATGTTGATGGGCGGTGGTTGTATGAGCATGAGGAAGAATGCAAGGCGGATATTCTGCAAGCATGGGCGGAAATGAAACACGCCTTTGACAACAATTTACCACTTGCCAAACCTGTGGCAGATGTCGCATTGCTGTCCACCATTAAGGAAGAACAGGCGGCAGCAGAGCAGGACGATTGGCGAGAGGGATTGATCGAGCAATATCTGGATGGCAAAGAAAAAGTTTGTTTAATCGAGGTATGGCAAAGGGCATTGTATCCAGATCGCTCCCCATACTACCCCGAAATGTCAAGGCGTGATGCCTATGCGTTGGCAGCTATCCTCTGTAATAAGTTGGGATGGATTAGGGGTAATTCTTCCACCTTTGATGATTATGGTAGTCAGAAATGCTACTACAAAGAACCTCCGAAAATAGACTTTGAACCCCTTTGATTGCAACCAAGTCTTGACGGTTGACCGTTGGTTGACACCGATGGTTGACCGAAAAAGCGTTGAAACACAATGTATTTTTGACCATTTCAACTAAACAACCAAACAACCAAGTATGTAAAAGATTATTTTAGAATTACAGAAAAATAAAAGTCTTGAATATGCGTGGTTGTTGGTTGTTGGTTGATTGGTTGACCAAACGAATAGAAAGGAATGATTTTTTACTATGACAGATGCAGCACGACAGGCACGCCGGGAATATATGCGTAAATGGAGAGAGGAAAACCGTCAATCCATCCGTGAGTATAACCGAAACTGGCGGAGAGCCAACCGGGATGCTATGAACCAGTATGCAAAGAACTGGAGAGATGCCAACCCCGAAAAAACAAAAGGCTACCGGGAATCGTACTGGGAGCGCAAGGCAGAACAGATTGGGGGTGCGGTTTAATGACGGAATTTAATGCCCAGTTGATCGAACTGTTAGGGGAGAAAATCCAAAGACTTGAACAGGAAAAGGATCGGCAGCGGAAAGAAATCAACCGCCTAAAGCGGCAGATTCGAGAAATGGAGAAAAAGGCAAATGCGAAAACTGATTGAATATATCCGGCGGTTATTTTTGAAAACTCCCACGAATGAGGGGGGTGTGGCTGATGGCAATAAGCAACGAGAAGATCATGGCTGCGCTGATTGCGAC
>JAZSOJ010000095.1:0-12443 GCA_045536855.1 Clostridia bacterium
CGCTTGGCCTCCGACTTCTCCATATTTTCCGGTGTAATCAGGCTTTCCATACCATCCGTTTGTGAAACAAAGATTCCTGTATGCCCCGCAACCAGCGCTCTCTCAGGGGTTCCGATTTGACTTTTCAAGCTTTCTTTCGTATGCTCCAGGCGCAGAACTGTACCTCGCTCTTCACTCTTGGTTCCGCTTGCGATCGCCCGACGCTCTACCAAAGTCGCAAGAGTTGTTTTCAGCTCACTTACGGTATCCATTCGTTTTTTTCTGCCGCTGACAATAATCTCTTTAATTTTCGACGAAATCTCACTGTCGAGCTTTGAAACATCACTGGAAAAACTGGTTGCCTCCTGCTGACTCTTTTTGGCTGCCTCCAGTTTTTTTGACACACGCTCATGTTTCGCCATCAGCTCCGGGTCAATGCTGTTTGCATAAATATTTGCTAAAAGAGTCCCTTTTGAAACCCTCGCTCCATCCGCAGCTTTCACCTCGACGGTTCCGCCGGCACCGGTTTCGTACACCGTTTCATGCTTGATAATCAAGGCCTTTGACGGCGTCATTTCCTCCATAACTCCCTCACGGAGAATTTCATACCCTACCCGCTCACTGAAAAAACCGTTGACGATATGAACGAGTATCAATAAAGCAAACATGGCAACCGGGATATACCACTTATTTTTCATCTTCCGTCTCCTGTCATCCACACGCTTATTTTTCCTTCAGCATCTTATCACATTCTATCTTCATAGTATATCATAATTCCTCTTTTTTTGCAACGTAAAGATACGAAATTTCAAAATATTTTTCCTTCCCTTCCCGTTTCGATTTTCTTCGGAAACACAATTTTAAGCAAGAAAATATTACACAAAAAACAAGGGAAATAATTTACAACAATTTCACATTTTATCCCTTGACTTTGTATCTGTTTCGTTGTATGATGAAATTAACAAGCAAAGGAGGAATTTACCATGAAAACTTTTTATATTCTTTTGAGTTCCATTAATGATGTAAAGAATTTTGTTAACATCGTTAACAAGTATGACTTTGATGTGGATTTAACTTCCGGAAGATATGTTGTTGATGCGAAATCCATCATGGGTATCTTCTCGTTAGACCTCAGCAAGTCCATTAAAGTAGAGGTTCATTCTGAAAATGCAGATGCATTTGTAGAGGAACTCAAACCCTACATTCAGTAATTGTTCAAAAACAAAAAGTCTGTTTGGCTCAGCCAAGCAGACTTTTATTTTTTATCTTGAAATCAGTTCAATCATTCCAAACCCCTGTGCATTTTTACTGCCAAGACCCGCATTATATACAAATTTTAGGGCCTCTTTTTCCCCGCTTAATCGATACCTGCCGGAATAAGCCGTAAGCCACATTCCTTTATATTTGGTGACCATTTTTTTATGTTCGCCCAAAGGAACAATAGAAAGCGCAGGCGCTTTTCCTCTGCAAATCGCCTCGTATTTTCGTTCGTAATTGCGCAAAAGAAACGGAACAAACGCTTCCTCTGACGGCGAATGACAAAGCTTTTTTCTGCCCGCACCGCTATAGACCGAAAGGACCGGTGAAACACAAAAAACCTCCATCGACTCTGCAAGCATTTCACGATCACAAAGCTTCATACTTGTGACCGGAATGTTTTCTTGCCAAAGAATAATGCTCGGGTTTTGAGAAAAACTCTGTGACAACAGTTGGCAAAAATCAGGTGACGGACTGCGCACCTCCAAAAAAATGCGATCATAAAATATAATATTTTGCCCCACCGTTTGATGCGTCCCCGAAAGAGACCCAAAGACAAATCCTGTATAAGTATTTTCCTCTCCGTAGCCGCTTTCATGCCAGAACTCCGAGGCTCCTATTTCGGCAAGTTTCCCGTAAATCGCACTTTGCACGGCATAGTGGTATGCCATCGGAATCTCGATGGGTCGCACCGGCTCTAAGGTCACCTGAATCTGCATCCTCTTTTCCTCATCTCTTTTTGCAGTTTATTTCTTCCGTTTTTTCCGTTTGCCCATAGAGCAAAAGACTCTGGAAAATATCATCTTGATACCCAGAAAAACACCGCCGGCAAACAAGACAATTCCAATCCAATCTGCCGCATCCAATTCTTTCGGCCATTCTATCAAAATCGGACTGACGGCAAACAAAGTGCTCAATACGGTCAAATAGTTAATGGCTTTCCCCGTCTCTTTTTCTACCAAGCCATCCGCAAGCGCATATACATCCTTAATCTGAGCATCAAATTCGGTCAGCGTTTTCGGGATATAAAGCTCCTCTAAGAGCATATGATACTCTTCTATTCCCTGCTCCTGTACCGTCACATGACCAAGGAAAATCTGGTTTTGCGCCAAGATATATTTCGCCTGTAAATCAAAGATTTTATCGTAAACATTTTGTCCGCCACGTTCTGCAATTTCTGCCGCAATATTATCCGTGCAGTCTAAAAGTGCTAAAACGGTTGCCCTCTGCAAAAGTGCAATCTCCGCCATCTGCACATATTGCAGCAAAAACGGATATACCACCTGATTGCGCACTTTAGAAACATCGGTTGTAATACGAATCAGGGAATGATGTGTCACAACATCTATGGTGCCATAATCAAGCCATCTTCCATATACACAACGTTTTAAGATCGCTTTTCGCATCTCTTTATTCTGACAGGTACAATCCGTTTCAACAAAGCCAATGCGGTAGATCTCCTTCGAAAGATCCTCATCTTCATAAATCAGATAATCCGGTGGCTCTACTCTTTTCTGCTTTTTACCTATGATTTTAGAAAGCTCCTCATCACAAATCATAGCGCAGACAAACATGCGGTCGTCAATAATCGGGTAGATAAAGCGAGTTTTGTCCTCTCCTGTCTTTTTCGAACTGACACGGCAGTCCGGCGTCCCGTAATCCAGTAAGCGCTTGATGGTTTTACTCACAAACGTTTCAGAAACCTGCTTTGCCTCTTCAGGCGAAAACTCCGAAAGTCGCGCAAGCAAATGACTGTAATCCTCGCAAATGGAAAAGGCTTCCTCCCCTTTTCCAAAGCGCAGTTCCAGACGGTCTGCCACCAACGCATGATGATAGACGCCGTCCTTTGTGCATGCCGAACCCAAAAACGGAAGATTAATTCGTCTGCCAAACTCATTGATTTTACAAAAATCATCTGCACACGGCCGCTCACCGCTGACATCTTCTCCGTTTCTCTTTTTATCTCCGTAGTATTCCGTTTCAATCTTTAAGATCGCAACACCGCTGTTGAAAATACGCAGACGAATGCCGTTTACCGCAAGAATGAACTGTTCGGTAAAAGCCTCCTCCCCTTCCGGCGCTTGTGTTTTTGTAATCACATATTCCGCATCGTAATTGCCGTTATCGATGACAAACGAACGACCTTGCGGCAAAAAATCATAATTGTGCACTACGCCGCTTTTCTCCGAATCATACAGTAAATTTCTTGCATTCGGAATAAAATATTGTTTCGCCTGATACTCCTCAAAAAATTTCTGTTTGTCCTCATATTGCGGCCCTTTGTCTGTCGTTTCCCGCCAAAAGCGAAAATCCAGACAAGTCAAAAATTCCTCAAGCGTGGTCTTGCCAGCATTATTCCAAATAAACGGGAATAAAAATGTATGATAACTATAGGGTTCATTCATTTGTTTGTTCATTTTCCTCGGCCTCCTGTACTAATTCTGTCAAATCCGCACCACAACGGAAGCAAACCTTACGTTTCCAACTGTCGTTTACTTTTCCTGTGATATTGTTATATTTAATGTTCTTCGCTCCGCAAGCGCATACAACATCCACCTTTTTTTGTTCCGGAACAGCAAGCGCCATCACCTTCTGTTCCAACATCTCCCGTTCTTCATCTTCCGGTCCCGCCCAGAATGTATATCGAAGCTCATCAATCAGGGACTCTTTCATCACATGCGCAGCCGATTTCCGCTTCGCCTTTTTCAATGCACCATAGCCAACAGAGGTTCTTGCTCCAATGCCATGAATAATCAGCAGTTCCTCAAACAAATTCTTTTTTTCTTCTGCCGTAATGATCCCGTCATGCAGATTGAACCGGAATAAAAAACAAACCTTCGGCCTTATTTTTAATATCCTTTGCAACATTCTTGGTTGTAAAATATCTTGTTCTGTCGTCCAAAACTCCGGTGCCAAAAATTTTCCCTGTTTATTGCCCCGAACCATAACTGCGTCAAAAAAGATATCCTTTTTGTCTTTGGGAACAAATGTCGTTCGTTCATCGTTATTTAATGCGCCAAAGATTTCCTTTTCTAAAGCCTCAATGTCTATATCCCGACGACCTATCAAGTCAAAAATCATCTCCGGATAGCGAAAACACGCACGCAAAATACCTTTGACCATCGCCCCCGGGATATATGGCATTCCGCTGGTGTAATCAAATGACATTCCCGCTTCGATCGGCTCCTCGCCATTCATCGCACGCAGATCAGTACTGATCCCAACCAGCGCCCCGGGATATGTCGTTTTTAGATGAACCAAGCAATTGCCCAGCGAATAGCGGTATGCCTCATCACTATCCTCTTTCCCAAACTGCGCCTGATATAATGCGCTGTTACATTTGGCAAAATGGCGTTCACTCAGTTCTTTATAATATTCCCGATGAAACAGATAGTGCAAATTCATCACAGTTCTGCCTCCTCCGCCATTTCTTCCTCTTTTTCAACCTCATAAAGGCACATTCCGATCGCCAAACGAAGTGCTCGCACACAGCATAAAAGCATTTCCTTCGTTTCTTTTGTATCGTTTTCTTTGATATACTGAAACAATTGGTCCTTTGATAACGATTGCACATCTTCTATTACCACATTCTCATGATACCGCATCATCAGCGCATACAAAAGTTTCGTCACCTGCACCGAAGAACCTCCTTTTGACATCAGTGAGGCGGTTGCAGAAAGCGGCGTTGACATTATCATCTGGACGCCGTATTGCATGACCGCAGCCCGTGTAAATATATCAACACTGTCATTTTTTGAAATCCCAAGCTCCGCAAGCATTCGGTATGCATCGCCAAGCATGCGGTCTATTAATTTTTTATTCATGCCGTCACGCCTCCTGAAGCTTTTGAAATTTGGTGTAACCAAGACCAATACTTGCATAACCGCCAAGCTGAATCAGATTTTGACGAAACTCTTCATCAAGCGCACAAGGCTCTTTGTCCGGCGTTAAAATCACGGTGTAAAACTCGCTCTCGTGCGGAACAATTTCTTCATACCAAAGCTTTTGGCTGATGCCGTTTGCCAGATAACACCGAGCTACAACCGGAAGATCATACTCATCGAGCGAGTGCGCAATCGCATAATTTTCACCTAATAACTGCGTCAGAAGTTCACGATTTGCATCGCTTTTTCCGACCGCTTCACCCTCAATGCGAGTCACGTCGCTATCGGCGGATACCAAAAAATTCGTTTCCGAAAAATCCACCTCTTCCCAAGCAGGAAATGCTTTCACACCCAAAAACTCCATCTTGCGCAAGAAGTCCGTAATTGCCTGCACGCTCGTCACCTTCACATAGTTTCTTTTCGAAGTGTTGTCCGTAACACGCAAAGGTCTCGCCAAAAAATCTGCCGCAAAAAACTTATATGCAGACGAATGTGCCTTCGCCGACTCTGCGTCACCAAGTTTTGCACCAAAAATATACGCTTCGTCTATACCCTCTTTCAAGTGAAAGTGCTCTCTGAGCGCTCCCTTTAAGCCAAATGACGGAATCGTCGGATACTGGGTCACCGGATCCTTTTCTACTTCATTGTCTATGATACTGTAGTTAATATCACCGCTTCCAACATGCAGGTTTGTGACGCAACTGATACGATATACATGAACCGACATTATTGTTTCCCCCTTATGATATGATTCCAACCGATATTTTTATAATTTTCAATGTCAAACCGTTTCTTTATTAAGTGATATTCTTCCTCATTACATTTAAGCATACAGCCGTTTCTTAACAAATGATACTGGCATTCGCCCTTTTGGATCGTCTCCCCTTTTGTATAAAACGAACGATAGCTGCGCAGTTGTGTCACCGAAAACAAACACTTTTCATAAATATCGTGAAACGCCGGCGCATCACCAAAGAAATAAACCATGTCCGAAGAAAGCATTGAGGAGATCTTTTCTTCGGTTTCCTCCCACCGTTTTCCTGCAGGATGAAAGTGAAGCCGGAATGCCGACTTGCATTGGCCCATATAAACAATGGAATCCTCAGGCGTTTGTTCAATGTCAAGTTCAGCAAATACTGCAAAGGAAAAATCCTTATGCAGCCGATAAGATTCCCGATGATATACACGGGAAATTCCCTGCTCGTTTTTGTGCGTCCTTGTCATCTTTTGCTTTCGTACGAAATCTTTGAGCGAAAAAACACTTCTGTCCGCAAGCGACATAAAGCCGTCTGCAATTCCCTGCTTTGCGTCCATGTCTTCGGTGTACATTTTCTCGCCCTGGGTCGTCTGCATTCTTCGATAACGAGCAAAGGGAGTATATGTGCCATAGGCTACCTGATGGTCCATCGGTGTGCGCACAAAAATTTCCTCTCCACGAACCAAAAAGAGTGGCGACAAGCGTCGGATAACTCCAAAACTCTGTGCCTCCTGCTTCGTAATATCAAAGCTTTCTCCACCCACAATATGTGCATAATCTTTTACTTTGGAAAACCGTTTTTCCGGCAGAAAAAAATATCTCAGTGTACCCAGGAGCGTCGTCTGCTGCGGAAGCGGCTCTGAAAATATAAAATAATTCCGTCCTTCATTGGTAAATGAAAATGTCTTTTCGCCGCCAAAAAAATATGGTTCCAGCGGCGTGAAACTGACCATATATTGCGCCATCTATTCCTCATCTCCCACGTGAGTAATCAAAAGATAAATCGTATTAAGCAGTTCCAATAAACTTAAAACGGAATCATCCTCTGCCACTTGTTTATTTTGATCCAGCACACAAACTTTTTGTTCGTCCTCACGAATCCTTTCCGAAAGTTCAAGCATCGCATCGTAAAACTCTTTTCCTCTTTGATAGTTTTGAAAAAAAGTGCGCTTGTACGTCTGATTGAGGATTGTTTTTCCGATAGAAAAAGCACAAGAAAATGAAGCCTTCATTTCTTGAATCTTATTGATTGCAGGGGAAAGCAGGTCATTGTACTGCGGGTGTTCATACAGAAAATCAATGAACCTGAGCACCGGCAGCAGACTTTCATTTTTCATTAAGTAAGCCGCTACTCGCCCACTGCTTCTGCCCACAGAAATGGCAGTGCTGTTTTTTCCCCCTGCCTGCGACTTCCATGCCTCTTTTGCAACATTAAAAAGCATATGCGAGGATCTGGAAAGTGCAGTTTGCAGAGGATAATTGTGCGGAATTACACTCACACCAAAGGACACCGTCACTCTACCCTCTTTCGCCAAACCTTTTTCTACACAAAAAGAGGCAAGCATCGACCGATTGATTTCTTTCAGTTCCAAAACCAAGTCGAAGAGATTGGCGCTTCGTCCGTTTTCTGTTTGTTTCTTAAACGAAAGCAGCGGCACAATCGCCATAAGGTCATCGCCGCCGGCATAAATGGTCACTCCGCCGTAATCGCTAATCACTTCCGATAGCTTCTTGCAATATTCTAAACAATGCGCCGAAAATGAACGCTGCAGCTCATCAGAAGTACATTGAGCCAGAAGTTTTCCCATATTGTCTCCGTCAGAACGAAGGATTGCGCAATACTCCGAGCCAATCTTCTGTGTCATTTTGCTGTCGCCGGCAATACTCTGCATCGTACGAATCATTCCGTTTTCATATAACTGCCACTGTTTGGCATCAATCTCACTCTCGAAAAAGTGAGAATTTTTAATGCGCCAGTTTCTTGCGTTGCCCTCTAAGCGTCCATCAAACAGACGAAGCAACGGATTGTATACCATCGGATCCGGGATTGGTTCACAAAGCTCTATCGAATCAAAAAGTTTTTCTGATGCCGTATAAGAACTCTCATTCTCATCTGCCGAAAAGGAAAAGGCCACCGCACGCACACATCGACGGATATAAAGCAGCATCTGCTCCGTTTCCTCCGGGGTATCCACTTCGGTCTGTAATAAAAATGCCAATCGCTGCTTGGCTGCGTCAATCGCTTCAGCCGCCAAAGAAAGGCTCGGCGCTCCGCCCTCAACACGCACGATGATGCGGTCATGATATTGTCCGACTCCATTTTTCTGCTTTTCCTGTGCGCTCGAAAAATAAGGAGAAATTATTTGTTCTTCCTTAACACCTCGAGCAATCAGTTCCTCACAGACGGATGCCGTCAGGCAGGAAAACATATAGCTTGCTACCCAAAGCCCGGCCGGCGTACTCGTCATTGCCATTGTTGAAAATACCGGCCCAACCGTAATCCCTATATACTCATTCAAGCTCGCTTCCCTCCTTGATGAGATAATCATCTGCGCCCAGTCGCCGAAAGACTTTTTCATGGGCGGTCTTTAAGGATACTGTACCGCCTTTTTCCGATTCTTTATCATTAAAATCTCGCATAAAGGCACGTAAAAACTCCAAAAGATTAAATTGTTCTTCTGTGGGAGTATAAAGAATTTCCTCGTTTCCATTCACAGAAAA
Organism: Clostridia bacterium; assembly: GCA_045536855.1. GTDB lineage: Bacteria > Bacillota > Clostridia > UBA1381 > UBA9506 > RGIG1666. The sequence goes on from JAZSOJ010000095.1 coordinate 8,599, forward strand.
GACAAACGGTACATCATACATTTCTTTCGGAATGGTATGCGGAATAATGAGAATATAATCCTCAGCAATCTTATACGTCAACGGCATCTCAAATAACGATATCGTACCTTTTTCCATTTTACTCCGCACAGTAAGATTCGTTTTCGGATGGAAAAACCGGTCCCCCAGTCCAAGCATGGCACGGACATAGCGATATTCTGTCGGTTTTTCAAAATCTTTCTTTTCCTCCTGATAAAAGGAAGCTAACATATTTTCATTCTGTTTGATAAATGCTTTTTCATTACCAATGCCCATCGCCCAGAAGTAGCGGAAAATAAACCCACGGAAATAGTCCCCGCTTTTTGTATTGATTCCACCTTTTAACATTCGGGCAATCATTTCAATTTCCTCTAATTTTTGCACTCCCGTACTGCCCTGAATGGGTTTAATATAGAAAAAATCCTGTCCGGTACACGCTTTGATTCTTTTCATTTCTTGCAATACATCCGTTCCCTCAACAAGGAAGGACCCAAAACCAAAATGCTTTCTTGCGCCAAAGTTGTGGAGCAAGAAAAACATCGGCAAATATTGTTCAATCAGCTCTAAAAGTTCCGGAACAAAACAAGTAATTGTCAGCTCTACACCGCCAATATTACTAATCTGCTCTTGATATCTCGTAATCACGGACATCTTTCGGTCTGTAGCTGTTTTTCCGATCGGTTTGTTGCCAAAATAAAAACCATTTAGTTGCTGAATTTTCTTACTCCTGCCTATCATGGAATAGAGAGTCGTTTCCGTTACGTGGGTTCTTGACATCGGCATAATCGCCTTAATTTTCATTTTATAATATATAGAGACGGTTTTGGATGAGGACATTTCCCAAAATCTCTTGTCAACCCAGGTAGGATGTTCCCGACAAAGCTTTTCACTCCCGCCCAAAAGATTGACCAAAAAGCGGTCCAATTTTGGTTTGACCTCACTGGCACGAAGGGTCGCCTTGTGCTCATAATGTTGAAAATGAATGAGTGGCGACTGCTGTATCAAGCGATAACTGCGCTGATAATTCCGCATATTTTCTCCCACCGGGTTCACCTCTTTTCTCTATTTCATCATTTGCCTAATCTTTGCTTTGATATCCGTTTTTCTCATCAAGTGGATACCGTCAAGAACTAAAATATTCATATCCTGCGCACGCTGAAGAAGATAATGGCGGGCACTTTCATTAAAATCGATATAGGTCGCAAATAAAACCTTACGTGCATATGCACCGCCATAATGCTCTGCAACCGTTTCCAATTCGTATAGCGCCTCTTTATGTACCTCACCATTTTTACAAGAAATAAACACCGGAATCATCTTCCGTGTCAGTATCAGGTCAATCTCATTTCTTGTGTCCTTTGTGCGCATCACATCATAGTGATTTAAGCCATCCCAGTCAACCGAAACTCCCATGCGTGCGTCGTCAAAAAAATTCGGTTCTTCTTCCCGTATTTCCTGCAACAACAGATATCCGTAAATTTCTAAAATATTTCCCGACTTCAAAAGGCAACGTTGGATCTGCTCATTTTTATAACGAAAGCTGATAAAATCATCTTGGTAGATCAATCGGGCAATGAGGCCCTCTGCCTCCAGTTGTTCCAAAAACTTCTGTTCCGGCAAAAAAACGCCACGCATCGGAAGTTGTTTTTTCCGAACGGAAATATAAAGGTCCATATCCTTGCCGCACCAATTTGCGATACTGGAAAGCGCATAGCTCTGTCGATTCCAATAACGGCAGTCCCGACGGCATATTTCCCACATAATTTCAATATCCTGCTTGAATTCGGCGTCGAACAGCCAGTTCTGCTCATCCTCCGGCTCTACAATTGAACCACCGTTTAACAAAATACTCTCTTTCACCGAAAGCGCTGCCTGTTTTGGCGCACCTATTTTCTCGCAGTTTTTCACCCGGAGGAGTTCTCCCTTTTCCACGTCAAATTGGAGCATGGGGATTCCGCATTCCTCCGCTACCGTTCCCATCGCCGCCAAAATGAGCTCCTCTCCGCCGGTCAAGTCGAAAACGCAGTCCTCAAGTTCCCCGACCAAAGCCCTCAGTTCTGCTGAAATCTTCTCGAAATCTGCCGACAAAAGCATTTGGAATCTTAACCGAACCTCCGGTAACTTGGAAGCAAAAAACCGATTCAAATCTTCCATGCGCTTTGTGGTCATGCTTTCCGGATAGCCGAGGAAAATGATGGTTTCCGGGCAAAAATGCAGGCCCGTGATTATATTTTCAAGTTGACACACATCAAATAATTCAATTAATGTTTTTATGTCAATCTCCCCTTTTCGCTTAGGATTCATTCCATTGTTTTTGCACGCCATATGGACACATGATACCATTACTTTATATCATTCGTCGTGGCTAATTTAGATGTGTTTCATTCTACCAGTAGTAAAAATGCTTGCTTGCAAGAGTATTTCTACCGTGCCGTCAATTGATGCGGCGGTCGAAAGGTCACAAATAATTTTTACGTTTTAGGAGTTTTATTTTACAAAACTCCGTACGCAATAATTATACCACAAAATTTGTCGCTTTTCAGCATTTTTTTGTAAAAAGAAACAGCTTCATGCGGTTTCCTTAGACGAGGTCGCACAAGGCTGTTTCTTTTTATTCTTCTGTTAAAACAAGACCTTCTACGAAAGAAGCATCATATCCGCTGAAAATCTCTTTTAAAATGGAATGATACCGTGCAACGCTAACAGCACCATCGTGTCGGGAAACACCGTGCCGAGAAGCAAGTTCATCTGTATAGCTGCCGAGCGGATACACGCAAAAATCCGTATAATCTTTGCTGTAATGGGTCACAAGCGGCAAAAGAGAATAGTCTACAATTGTAACCTCCTCTCCATCAAATGCAAGCGTTACATCCGCCATTGCACCCAACAAATTTTTAACCTCTTTCTGGCGGGAAACAAAGTTGCCCAAGGAATAGTATACCAGCGCACGGTTTCCGTTTTCACTTTCAACCCACTCCACAGGCTCTACTACATGCGGATGCGCCCCAATAATGAGATCCGCCCCCCATTCGCACATTTTTTGCGCAAGTTCTTTTTGGGACTTATGAGGTTTTAAGGAATATTCCACTCCCCAATGCATAAATGCAATCGTAAAATCCGCATTTTCTTCTGCAAAAAGGAACTCTTTTCCCATTTTCTCTTCATCGATACGACTCACCAGATACGGCTTGTCCTTCGGTACAGGGATTCCATTGGTTCCATAAGTGTAATTGAGCATAGCAATTTTGGCGCCCTTTTGTTCGAGAATATCCACCGTTTGTGCCGTTTCTTCACTCTCATTGATGCCAAGCACTAAAATCCGAGGATACTTTTTCCAGAAATTCAGTGTGTTTTCAATGGCCTTGGCGCCTCGGTCCATCACATGATTCGTTGCATGAAGAACAACATCAAAACCTGCTTGAACAAGCGCATCTCCCATCTGCGACGGCGAATTAAATGCCGGATATCCGGAATAGCCAAGTTCGGCACCGCCAAACACCGTTTCCTGATTCACTACCGCAATATCAGCCTCCGCAAAGGTGTTTTTCATTTCGGCAAAAATTGCGTTAAAGTTATAGCCTCCATCTGCTGTCTTACCATCTTTAATCACGGGCATATGCATCAATACATCGCCCACGCTAACCAGCCGGATGCTTTCGCTTACTCGGTCGGATGATGCAGGTGTCACAGGTTCTGTCGGCGATGTGCAGGATGTCAGCACAAATAAACTGAATAATAAAACAACCACCAACATTCTCCTTTTCACCTGTATCCCCTCCCATTTTTTCTTACCTCTATTGTAGCTCTTTTGCTCGATTTTTGCAAGC
>JAZSOJ010000035.1:0-12589 GCA_045536855.1 Clostridia bacterium
AGCAGAACTGTTTTTGCGCCCGGAGACAGCACAAGGTATTTTTGTAAACTTTAAAAACGTTCAGCGTACCACAAGAAAGAAAGTTCCCTTTGGTATTGCGCAGATTGGTAAATCGTTCCGTAACGAGATTACGCCGGGCAACTTTACGTTCCGTACCCGTGAGTTTGAACAGATGGAGCTTGAATTCTTCTGTGCACCGGGTGAGGACTTAAAGTGGTTTGCATATTGGAAAGAATTCTGCAAAAAGTGGCTTTTAGACCTTGGCATCAAGGAAGAAAACTTAAGACTTCGTGACCACAGTCCGGAAGAGCTCTCTCATTATTCCAATGCAACGACAGACTTTGAGTTCGTATTTCCGTTTGGCTGGGGCGAGCTTTGGGGTATTGCGGACCGCACCGACTTTGACTTAAAGCAGCATGCTGCACATTCCGGAGAAAACTTTGAATATATGGATCCGGTTACCAACGAAAAATATGTTCCGTACTGCATTGAGCCGTCGCTTGGCGCAGATCGTGTAACGCTTGCATTTTTAGTTGATGCTTATGATGAAGAGCAGGTTGGCGAGGGAGATACCCGTGTTGTTTTACGCTTGCATCCGGCATTAGCACCAGTTAAGATTGCAGTGTTGCCGCTCTCTAAAAAATTGAGCGAAAATGCTCTTGCCGTCTTTGAAACTTTATCTAAAAAGTATAATTGTGAATTCGATGATGCCGGCAGTATCGGTAAGCGTTATCGTCGTCAGGATGAAATCGGAACGCCGTTCTGTCTGACGTACGATTTTGATAGTCTGGAAAATGGAATGGTTACGGTGCGTGACAGAGATACGATGCAGCAAGTCACAATCAAAATCGACGAAGTTATTGATTATTTTGATGGTAAATTTGAATTTTAATTGTTTTCATGAATGTTTGAGATAAAAAATAACAATAATTGCAAATTTATGTTGACAGAATACTGAAAATTTAGTATTCTAATACTATAACCAATTCGAAGAAGTAATTGAGAAGGAGCGGTTTTGATGGTATCAAAGACACTTGTGGTTCAAAATCAGGTAGGATTACATGCCCGTCCGGCCACATTTTTCATCCAGAAATCGAATGAATTTCAGTCAAGTATCTGGGTAGAAAAGGACGAACGTAAGGTAAATGCAAAGAGCCTGCTTGGAGTTCTTTCTTTGGGAATCACAAAAGGAACGGAAATAACAATTATTGCAGACGGATCCGATGAAAAAGATGCAATCAATGCTCTTGGAAATTTAGTGGAATCCAATTTCAGTGAATAATGTTTGTTGCAGGACACCAATCGGTGTCCTGTTTTTTCATGATCAATATCACCCGCTGCAAAGGTGGATATTTATGATTGATTCTTTTTAATAAAATCATGGAAAATAATAGACAAAAGTACAATTTTAATGTATAATAATAGGATAGAAACTGATATCACCCATTACAGGAAGAGAGGGATTCTTTTATGACGAAAGTAATCAATGAAATTGCAGAGCGCCTAAAGGGTCTTCGTGAAGCATGCGGCTATTCGAGAGAACAGTTGGCAGAAGAACTGGGATTAGAGCTTAAAACCTATACAGATTATGAAGAAAATGGAGAAAATGTGCCGATTAGCGTAATTTATGAAATCGCAAATAAATTTGGTGTGGACTTTACAGAAATCATTACCGGTGTGAAGGCGAAACTTGATACGTACCATGTCGTAAAAAAGGGTGCCGGTCGAAGCGTGAGCCGTTTTCCGGGATATCATTTTGAAGATTTGGCTTTTCGCTATGCCGGTAAAATTATGCAGCCTTTGATGGTAACTTTAGAGCCATCAGACAAAAAGGCTGAACTCGTAACGCATCCCGGTCAGGAGTTTAACTATGTTGTTGAGGGAACGGTGTGTGTGACCTTTGAGGATAAAGAACTTGTGCTCGAGACAGGGGACTCGGTGTACTTTAATCCGACACATCCACACGGACAGCATGCCGTGGGAGGCCGTACTGCAAAATTCCTGACAGTGATTGTTGAATAATTTTTACGAAAGTGAGCTTTGAGGATGTTACTTAATAAATTTTTACCCAGAATCGAATTTGAATCCTATGAAGATTTTAAATCAAACTACAAAGTAAATGTGCCGAAAGACTTTAATTTCGGTTTTGATATTGTCGATGAATGGGCAAAGCAGGAGCCTGAAAAAATGGCGCTCGTATGGTGTAATGACCATGAGGAAGAACATAAATTCACATTTTCTGATATTCGCAAGCTGTCGAATCGTGCAGCTAACTTTTTTGAAAGCCTGGGTATCAAAAAAGGCTCTGTTGTGATGCTTATTTTAAGAAGAAGATGGGAGTATTGGGTATGTGCCGCAGCACTCCATAAGATCGGTGCTATTTTAATTCCCGGCTCACTTCAGTTAACCAAAAAAGATATTGCGTATCGTGCGAATGCGGCAAAAATCAGTGCCGTTGTATGTGTAAACGACCCGTTTGTGCTTGAGCAGGTGGAAAAAGCAGCGCCTGAGGCTCTAACCCTGGAGCATAAAATTATCGTTGCAGAGAAGAAAGATGGCTGGCTGTCTTTTGAAGACGAAATTGCAAAGTTTTCAGATGTCTATGAGCGCCCCACCGGCGAAAAAGCAACTAAATGGGACGATATTATGCTGGTGTATTTCACTTCCGGTACGACCGGCATGCCAAAAATGGTAAGACATAATTTCTCTTATCCTTTAGGGCATATTGTTACCGCTAAATATTGGCAAAGAGTAAGAGAAAATAAGCTCCATATGAGTGTATCTGATTCCGGCTGGGCAAAATTTGGCTGGGGTAAAATCTATGGTCAATGGATTTGTGGCGCAACGATTTTTGCATATGATATGGATAAATTTGTTCCGCTAAAGCTTTTGGATATGATTACAAAATATCAGGTTACGACATTTTGCGCTCCGACAACCATGTATCGTTTTATGCTTCAGGAGGACGTTTCCAAATATGATTTATCCTGCGTAAAAGAGTGGTGTCTGGCAGGAGAACCGCTGAATCCTGAGGTTTATAATCGTTGGAAAGAACTGACCGGCCTGAATATCCGTGAAGGATTCGGTCAAACAGAATCTACGGTAATGCTCGCAAACTTTGAGTGGTTTGAGCCAAAGCCGGGATCTATGGGTAAACCTTCACCCCTTTACAATATTCATCTTGTTGATGATGACGGAAACTGCTGCGAAGATGGCGAAGAAGGCCGCATCGTTGTTCGTGGCATTGACCAGGGACTCCCGACCGGTCTTTTTACCGGCTACTATTTAGATGAGGAAATGACGAAGGAAAACCTCGGTGGCGAGCGCTATGATACAGGTGATGTTGCTTGGCGTGACAGCAACGGTTATTATTGGTTTATCGGAAGAAGTGACGATGTTATTAAATGTTCCGGTTATCGTGTTGGACCGTTTGAAGTTGAAAGTGCCTTAATTGAGCATCCGTCGGTTGTTGAATGTGCAATTACTGCAGCTCCTGACCCGATTCGTGGCCAGGTTGTAAAAGCAACCATCGTTTTAGCGAAGGGCTATACCCCGAGCGATGAACTGAAAAAAGAATTGCAAGAGCATGTGAAAAGAGTAACAGCTCCATATAAATATCCGAGAATCATTGATTTTGTGGACGAACTCCCGAAAACGCTTGGCGGTAAAATTAAGCGTGCAGAAATCCGCAAAAAAAATCACGAAGAACAATGATGAATGCAGAACGAAACATGACACCACGCCTTTTAGCGATTGCCGACTGTGTATCTTCCGGTGCTAAAATTGCGGATGTTGGCACGGACCATGCCTACATACCGATATTTCTTGTGCAAAAAGGACGCATTGACTCTGCGCTTGCAATGGACATCAATATTGGCCCTTTAGAACGTGCTGCAAAAAATATTGCAAAGTTTGGCATGGAAAATCACATACAAACCCGTTTGTCCGACGGACTAAAAGAGTTTCGAAAAGGGGAAGCCACAGAAATTGTTATTGCGGGCATGGGAGGCACTCTCATCTGCGAAATTTTAGATGCACGCAAAGATTTGTGGACGAAGGACTTGCGGTTCATTTTGCAGCCAATGACGGCTTCGGAAGTGCTGAGAAAGTATCTTCATGAGAATGGATTTTATATCGAAACAGAACATCTGGCAAAAGAAGAAAATAAAATTTATCAGATTTTGACCGTTGTTCGTGGTGCGATGAAAATTGAAAAAGAGGCGTATTATTATATTAGTCCATACCTTTTGGCCAACCGGACGCACGATGTAAAAGACCTGTTGGATTTAAGAATTGCTGAGTTTGAGAAGATGCTTTATGGTTTGCAAGCAAGCAGGCGGGAAGAAATGCATGAAAAAGAGCAATATGTCCGGCACTTGCTTAAGCAGTTATATGACATGAAAGAGGAGTGCAATCAATGGTAAGTTTCAAAGAATTTACGGACGTTTTAGAAGAAATTGCACCACCAGAACTTGCGGAGGATTATGATAATGTCGGTCTTTTAATTGGAGATAAAAATGTCGGCATATCTAAGGTCTTGATTTCGCTGGACACAGATCTTAAAACCGTTGAACATGCAGTGAAGATTGGCGCCGACATGGTCCTTTCGCATCATCCGTTACTGTTTCGTCCTCTAAAACAGATTCTTTGTCAGGACAGCATCGGAAAAACGGCCATAGAATTAATTCGAAATAATATTCAGCTGTATGCTATGCATACAAATTTCGATTCAGTTAAAAATGGATTATGCGATTACTTTCTGAATACAATTTGTCGTGCTTTGCCATTGGCAAGTATCGAAGGAGAATTTCCGAACGGCATAGGAAGAATCGCTAAATTACCACAAAAAATCTCTCTTTTTGAACTGCTTGGACAAGTAAAACAAAACTTGCAGCTTAAAACCATTCGCTTTGTCGGAGATGAGAATGCAGAGGTAGAGACAATTGCCGTTTGTAATGGCGGAGGCGCTGACTTAATTTATGATGCGTTTCAAAAATGTGCTGATGTATACATTACCGGTGATCTTAAATACCATCATGCACGTTATGCATATGAGTGCGAGCGAATGTTAATTGAGGTCCCGCATTATGAGGCAGAAATCCTTTTTTGTCGATATCTGGCGAATCATCTGCGAGAAAAATTTGGCGATCGATGTGAGTTCGTGTTTTATGAAAACGAAAATCCGTGGAAAACGATTTAATTTTATCAAAAAGGCTCGATTTTTCGAGACTTTTTTTCGTTTATCGGTTGTGAATTAATAAAATATTTGGTATAATAATATAAATATATGTTATAAATGTGATACGTTTATTTTTTGATTCGCCGGATACGAAAAAGGAGAACAATATGAATGAATTGATTTTAAAACGCACAGCCGATTTACCTATGATCGTGATTCGTGGACTGATTATCTTTCCGGGGGCGCTGGTGCACTTTGATATGGTCCGCGAGAAATCAATTGCCGCATTAGAAGAAGTGATGAACGGTGACCAGATTGCTTTTTTATGTATGCAAAAAGATGTAACGATTGAAAATCCAAAACCGGACGACATTGAAAAAGTAGGAACTATTTGCCGTATTAAGCAGGTCGTTAAAATGCCAAGCGGTATGGTGCGTGTATTGGTTGAGGGCATTAGTCGTGCAAACCTTGACTTTATCATTAAGAGCGAGCCATACTTTAAGGTGGCTGTCAGTGAGTTTGAGTCGGCGATTGACAAAGAGGTCAGCGACATCGAATTTGAAGCCTTAAAGCGCAGACTGTTTGCGGAATTTGAAACCTATTGTTCCAGTAATCAAAAATTAAACCCGGAGTCAATTTTAGCGCTTGAAGCAATTGATGAACCGGCAAAATTTACCGACGCTATTGCATCCACATTACAGATCAACTTAAAAGAAAAACAATTGCTGCTTAATATGTTTTCTGTGTCAGAAAGAATGGCAAAACTTATTACGGTCTTGATTCAGGAAACGGCGATTTTAGAAATTGATAATGAGATTAACCGTAAAGTAAAAGAGAATATCGATAAAAATCAAAAAGAATATTTTCTTCGGGAACAAATGAAAATCATACAAGAAGAATTGGGCGACAAAGATGGCGTAGGGTTAGAAATTAAAGAATTTAAAGAACGCCTCAAAAAAGCACAAGTTCCGGAGACTGTTTTTGAAAAATGCATGCAGGAACTGGACCGTCTTCAGAAAATGCCCTATGGCAATCCGGAAGCGAATGTGATTCGCAATTATGTAAGCTGGATTTGTGACCTTCCCTGGGCTGTTGCGACCGAGGAAAAGATAGATCTTTCCGAAGCAAAAAAAATTCTGGAGAGGGATCATTATGGCCTGAAAAAGATTAAAGAGCGCATTTTAGAATATTTGGCCGTCAAAAAGCTCACGTCCTCACTTGGCGGGCCGATTTTGTGTCTGGTAGGTCCTCCGGGTGTCGGTAAAACTTCAATTGCTCGTTCTGTGGCTGAAAGCCTTGGAAGGAATTATGTGCGTATTTCCTTAGGCGGTGTACGGGACGAAGCCGAAATTCGAGGACATCGGAAAACGTATATCGGTGCAATGCCCGGCCGTATAATTACCGCAATGAAGCAAGCGAAATCAAATAATCCTTTGATGTTATTTGATGAAATTGATAAAATGAGCAACGATTTCCATGGTGATCCGGCCTCTGCACTTTTAGAAGTACTGGATGCGGAGCAGAATTGCAAGTTTCGTGATCATTATCTGGAAGTTGATTTTGACCTATCAAATGTTTTATTTGTTGCAACAGCAAATACATTGCAAACGGTTCCGAAACCACTCCTTGACCGTATGGAAATTGTCGAAATTTCGGGATACACTTCAGAAGAAAAATTTAATATTTGCAAGAAACATTTGTTACCGAAACAAATGAAGCAACATGGTCTTTTATCTAAAATGATGAAAGTGAATGATGGCGCAATTCGCTCGGCAATCAGCGGATATACCAAAGAAGCCGGCGTTCGTTCGTTGGAACGAAAAATTGGTTGTATTTGCCGTAAAGCAGCACTTCAATTTGCGGAAAGCGAGACAAAGGAGCCGATTAAAGTTACGGCGAAAAATTTAGAAGACTTTTTAGGAAAACGTACCTATCTTGCAGAAAGCATTTCAAAGAAAAATGAAGTTGGAGTTGTAACCGGCCTTGCGTGGACGCAGGTAGGCGGCGATACACTTTCTGTTGAGGTCAATATTATGAATGGTAGCGGAAAAGTGGAGCTAACCGGTCAGTTAGGCGACGTAATGCAAGAATCGGCAAAAGCAGCCATCAGCTATATTCGTTCTGTTGCGGGTAAACTCGGAATTGAGAATGAATTTTACAAAAATAAAGACATTCACATTCATGTACCGGAAGGGGCAACGCCCAAAGATGGACCGTCTGCAGGCATTACAATCGCAACAGCACTTGCATCTGCCTTAACAGGCCGGAAGGTCAATCACGAGGTTGCTATGACCGGTGAGATTACCTTGCGTGGCAGGGTGCTTGCCATTGGAGGATTAAGAGAAAAATCGCTTGCTGCGTACTATGTCGGAATTAAAACGATACTAATTCCATCGGAAAACACAAAGGATATTGACGAATTGGAGCCGGTTGTCAAAGAACACCTGAATATTGTGCCGGTAGAAACAATGGAGGAAGTATTAGAAATAGCTCTCTTGAAAAAATAGAATGTAAAGCAAAATGCTTTACATATTAGAAGAGCCTTTGTGGGAGGGGAAGAGTCATGTTTGAATTGGTTCATTTAGAATATGTGTTCCGTGTTTTTTTAGCCGGTATTTGCGGAATGGCTGTCGGCATGGAACGCAGAAACAGAGCAAAAGAAGCGGGCATCCGGACACATTTTGTTGTGGCGTGTGGTGCGGCGCTTATCATGGTTATTTCGAAATATGCGTTCTTTGATGTTGTTGCGAGCGGTGTGTATAGCAATGCGGATGTACGTTTAGATCCGTCACGTGTAGCTTCGACAATTGCAAGCGGTATTGGTTTTTTAGGCGCAGGCATGATTTTTGTGCATAAAAATACCATTAGCGGTCTTACAACAGCAGCCGGCATTTGGGCAACGTCAGGCATTGGTATGGCAATCGGAGCGGGTTTATATTTACTGGGAATCAGCTCTGCCATCATTCTTCTTTTAGCACAAATTTTACTGCATTTAAAAGCGGATAAACGCAAGCGGCAGAAGCAATTCGTCGTAAAAGATGTTGCGGAAGACGGCTATCAGGAGTATTTGACTCGTCGTTTGACAGATATGCATATTAAGATTCAGGATGTGGCTGTTGAACAAAATGAAGGGCTCAAACGATTTACATATATTCTTGAAGTGCCATACAACATAGAAGAAGAAAACATCCTTGCAATTTCAAAATATAGTTGCAGTATCAAGACAAGTATGTAGATTAAAGGAGCGTAGGAAATCATGAGACTGAATACCAATAAGGTCGAACTGATGATCTCTGCGGTTCGAAAATCGCAGTACCCTAATACCGTTGCGCCGGAGATCGCGCTCGTAGGCCGTTCTAATGTTGGAAAGTCCTCGTTAATCAACAAAGTGCTTAATCGCAGGAATGTTGCCAGAGTTAGTGCAACACCTGGAAAGACAGCAACCATTAATTTTTTTAATATTGACGACGGTTTGATATTTGTAGATTTACCCGGCTATGGCTATGCCGCCAAAGCCCACAACGAAATTAAAAAGTGGGGCGATATGATAGGGGAATATTTAAATAGCCGACCACAGCTTATGCAGGTTATTTTACTTGTTGATTCCCGCCATAAACCCACCCGTGATGATGTTATGATGATGGAGTGGATTCGGAGTCGTTGTGAATATGCAGTCGTATTTGCAACAAAGTGTGACAAAATTTCAAAAAAACAACTTGCGGAAAACTTAGAACTGATTATAGAAACTTTAGATTTACAAGATGGTGACATATTAATTCCGTTTTCCACAAAGCAAGTGGAATGTGTAGATGATTTTTGGGACTATGTTTATGGCTGTGTCTTAGAAGACGAGACAGAAGAGGAAAATGGATCAACAGGGATAGGATAAAGTACAGGAGTGTGAGTCAGTTGGCAATGAATATTGTCTTGGTAGAACCTGAAATACCGCAAAACACCGGCAATATAGCCAGAACATGCAAGGCAACAGGGAGCGTCCTTCACATTGTAAAACCAATGGGATTTACCATTGATGATAAAAAATTGAAAAGAGCAGGTCTTGACTACTGGCATGAATTGGATATTCGCTATTATGAAAATTTGAGCGATTTCTTTGCTAAAAATCAGGGAAATTTCTATTTTGCGACAACAAAAGGAAAGTTGCGATACGATGAACCGTCGTATCAAGATGGGGACTATCTTTTCTTTGGCAAGGAAACCCGTGGTTTGCCGGAAAATTTATTGGCAGAAAATTACGATACAGCAATTCGAATTCCGATGGCGGAAGGAAATCGTTCGCTCAATTTATCCAATTCCGTAGCCGTTGTCTTATATGAGGCGCTTCGTCATAATGATTTTTTTCAACTGAAAGAAGATGGCGAATTGACCGGAAGAGCAGAAGGAGAATGGTAGTATGGCGAAAGTAAAAACTTTTGAAGAAAACTTATCAGAACTTGAGGGCATTGTTACAGCTCTTGAGAGTGGGGAAATTGATTTAGAAGAATCAATGAAACTCTTTGAGAATGGAATTAAATTATCTAAAAGCTGTCAGAATATGTTAAACAAAGCGGAACAAAAAGTGACTATACTTTTGCAAAATGAAGCAGGGACGGAAGTAGAAGAAACGTTTGACAAGTTCGAAGAGCAGTAAAAACAAGGGGAGATCACATTGAATTTTGAGACCGAATTTCGACAAAAAGTCGATTTGGTAAATCAGGCGCTAAATCACTACACGAAACCGCTTGAGAATAAACAAAAGACTATTTACGATGCGATGCGCTATAGTCTTTTGGATGGCGGAAAGAGAGTTCGACCGGTGATGGTTTTGGCGTGCGAAGAATTGTTTTCCGAACAGCAAGCATCTTTGCCATATGCCTGTGCATTAGAAATGATTCACGCATATTCTTTAATCCATGATGATTTGCCGTGTATGGATGACGATGCCTTGCGTCGAGGTAGGCCAACCAATCACATCGTTTACGGTGAAGCAATGGCTGTTCTTGCCGGCGACGCACTTTTAACAAATGCCTTTTCCGTAATTCTAAACCATTCCAAACAGGAGCCTTTGCAGCTACTAAAAGCGTTATCTGTTCTGGCCGGCGCGGCAGGGACGGAAGGAATGATTGGTGGTCAAGTAATTGACATGCAATCCGAAGGAAAAGCTGTAGATGCAGAAACAATTATGCAGATGCATTTGCATAAAACCGGAGCGTTAATTGTTGCGGCAGCAAAATTAGGTGCAATTGCCGGTGGCGGGTCCTCAGAGGATGTGTTGCGTTTAGGCAGGTTTGCAGAAAATTTAGGACTTGCATTTCAGATTAAAGATGATATTTTAGATGTTGAAGGCGACGAAGCGTTATTAGGAAAGAAGACCGGCGCAGACAAAGAACAGAAAAAGACAACTTTTATTACGCTTTATGGTCTTACTCAGTCAAAAGAGCTTTTGGAAAAGTACACCCAAAAAGCAAAGGAAGAGCTTTTATATTATGGTGAGAAAGCAGACTTTTTACTTTCACTTTCTGATTACTTATTAAAAAGAGAATATTAAATAACATAAGACAAAATATATAAGGTGGTATTGCTTTGGAATTTCTAAGTGAATTATTTTCAAACAAAATGTTGGTTGCAGCTTTGGTCGGTTGGTTTGCGGCACAGTTTTTAAAAGTTATCTTTGTTATGATTCGGGATCGAAAATTTGATTTTCGTCGCTTTATCGGTTCCGGCGGAATGCCAAGCTCACACTCTGCGTTTGTCATCGCTTTAACGACCGCTGTTGGTTTTGAGGAGGGAATTCGCTCTGCAGCATTTGCTATTTGCGTTGTATTATCTTTTGTTGTTATGTACGATGCATCCGGCGTTAGGCGTGCCGCAGGTGAACAAGCAGAAGTTCTCAATCAAGTGGTCGAAAATTTGGGGCCGGACGATTTGGAAACGGATGGCGAAAAACTCAAAGAACTGATTGGACACACGCCGTTTGAGGTGTTTGCAGGGGCTTTGGTTGGCGTTTTAGTTGTTGTTTTGATGTACTTGGTTTAAGAAAAAAGAAAGGGTTTTGATAACATGGAAACATCAGCAAAAACAAAGCTATTAGGCATCTTCGGCTGTCCGCTTGAGCATACCCTTTCTCCCAAAATGCATAGCTATTTTGCAAAAATAAGCGGAGTAGACGTGACTTACCTTGCTTTTGAAACACAAGCAGATGACTTTCTGCCTGCTGTGGATCAGGTAAGGAAGATGGGTGCGCAGGGTTTTAATATCACTTCGCCTTATAAAATAGAGGTGCTCAAAGCGGTTGATGTTTTGGATCCCGAAGCGCAGCTGATTGGCTCCGTCAATACCATTGTAAACAGAGAGGGTAAGTGGCACGGATATAACACGGATGGTGTAGGTTTTTTGGATTCGTTTGAAACGCTGTTTGGCAGTGTTGCCGGAAAGAAAGTTTTGATGTTGGGTGCGGGCGGTTCTGCGCGCAGTATCGCTTATAAACTGGCACAAAGGGCTGTTGCGTCAATTACAATGACGGCACGTCATAAGGAAAAAGCGGCAGCAATCGGAGAACTGATTCAAAGAACAACCCCGTGTCCTTTTTTCGATGAAATGAATCCCGGGGAAAAATATGATATTATTATTAACCTAACGCCTTTAGGGATGCATCCATATGAAAATGAAAACCCGTTTGCAGAACATATGGACATGCTTGCTGAAGATACGCTCTGTTATGATTTGATCTACAATCCTAAAAAAACGTTATTTTTAACCGGGGCAGAAAAGCGTGGATCAAAGATTATGAATGGACTTCCTATGCTTGTGATGCAAGGTATTTATGCTTTTGAATTATTCACAGGTTGCAAATTGCCTGAGGATTGTTTTTTTCATACGATGGAATTATTTTCCGAATACCGCATTTGATCGGAAGGAGCAACAATGATCGAAAGAAAATCTATTACATTACAATGCAAAGATTTATTTCAGACATATTTTCAAAATATCAATAACTCAACATACAATTTTACGAATATGTTTATGTGGAGCGGACAAAGAGACATTACCTACGCTGAAATATCAGGATGTCTGGTGCTCTTTTTTCAGTTTGGGAAGAATCCTCCTATGGTATCATATCCGATTGGAAATGGTGATAAAAAAAGTGCGATTTATGAAATTTGTTCCTATTTACGCTCGCAAGAAGTTCGCCCGGTTTTTCGCAATTTGTCCGATTGGATGAAGGACGAGCTATCCTCACTATTTCCCGGACAGCTTGAATTTATATATGACAGAGATAATTCGGACTATATTTATGAAACAAAAAGCTTGATCACGCTGAGCGGGAAAAAACTGCACGGAAAAAGAAATCATTTCAATTCTTTTTGTAATACCTATCAATACGAATACAGAACGCTAAAAGAAGAAGATATG
>JAZSOJ010000143.1:0-33122 GCA_045536855.1 Clostridia bacterium
GTTGGCGTCTTACCTGCTTGTCGACCGTGAGCGAAGCTCACAGTACCCGCCTGCGCACCATCCGCCTACAAAACTTGCCCCCGGCAACTTTTGTTATACGGCGTCTGCCCTCTCAGGGTTCGAGTCCCTTTCAATAATAAACAAATGAGATATGCCGATGGCATACCTCATTTGTTGGTGACCCGTAGGGGACTCGAACCCCTGTTTTCGCCGTGAGAGGGCGACGTCTTAACCGCTTGACCAACAGGCCGTATTCTGTTTTGAAAGCCTTAAAGCAGACTTGCTTTTCTATTATAACATACTTTTGCAAAATATCAAGACTTTTTTAGAATTTTTTTGTTTTTCCGCTTTTATAGTGGACAAGATTCCTATTTTTATATATAATATAATAGAGATAATATAGGGAAAAGGCGGGAGAAAAATGCGGACAATCAAGAGCGGAAACAAAGTGGCAATTTTGTTTTTTGTTGCGCTGATGCTGAAGTATCTTTTGTACGGTTTTTCGTACTTTCCTGTCCTGGATGACTTTATTCAGTACGGAGGGTATCCGCTCTATGGTGATTTGGGCTATGTCTGGTTCGGCATCGGAACGATGTCATCGAGACCTTTGGCGAGCCTGTTAGACCCGCTCCTTTGGGGGAGTTTTTGGGGTGCGATGGGCGTTTCTTTGTTTTTGATTACAAC
Organism: Clostridia bacterium; assembly: GCA_045536855.1. GTDB lineage: Bacteria > Bacillota > Clostridia > UBA1381 > UBA9506 > RGIG1666. Next base: position 685 of record JAZSOJ010000143.1, read on the forward strand.
GCTTCATTTTTCGGCGGTTTGCTTTTTAGAGCGCACGTTGGATCGACACGGGCTTGCGGTCAGTCCTCTGTTTTGGATTATTGCCCTGTTTTTACCCATAGGCTCGGAGGGTGCATACTGGATCTCTGCCTCCTCCCGTTTGGTTGTCGGGTTGTTTTTTGCGGCAGGAAGTCTTTATTTCCTGTCGTGTGCCTTGTCGGAAAAAAAAGTAAAATTTACGGTATGGTTTATTGTGTTTCACTTACTTTCCTACGGGTTTTATGAGGCGGTGGCGGTTTTTTCCTTTTTGGGTGCGACAATCATTTTATATCGCCACAGAAAAAGCCTCGGAAGACGGTCGTGGTTTTGCGCTGTTCCCGTGCTTTGCCTGATTTCCATGTTTTTATATACCGTGCTTGCCGCAAACATCGGTGCGATGGGCAGTCGTGCAGGCGGCTTTGGGTTTTCAAATTTGTTTGGTAAGATAGGGGAGTCTGTGTACCAACTGGGACGAATCTTTACCAAAGGAGTATGGAAATCAACGATCAGCGGTTTTTTTTCGGGACTCAAAGTGCTCGGTGCAGAGGGTATTTGGGGCGCAATTGTGTTCCTTTTAATTCTTTCCGTGTCTTTTTTGCTTGTGCGTTGGGGACGCACGAAAAGAAGCAAAAAAGGTTTGCCGTGGGGACTGCTCGTGGTCGGCGGACTTTTGTTTTTTGCACCGATAGCACCGAATGTACTGGTTGAGACGGCGTGGTTTCCGTACCGCAGTATTTTTATTTCAATCATCGGTCTTGCACTCTTGGCCGATACCCTTGTCAGCCGGATTCCGGTGAAACCATATGTGAAGTATATTGCTTATGCCGCCGTGCTGTTTGTGTGTTTGGTTTCCAATGTCAATGAATATAATACTTATAAACGAGTCAGCGAATACGACGTGCGCATGGCACAGAATATTGCAGAGCGTTTAGACAGCCGTGTGCTTTCGGGCGAGCGGGATGCGATCGTGATTATCGAAACACCGACAGAAATAGCGCAGGTCGATTTTTACAAAGACCATGTCAAAAGCGTGCTTGAGCAGGACTGGTCGCTGACCGGTGCAGTTCGTGCGGTGACGAAAAATATGAAGATTAAGCTTGTTACCCCTGTATGTTCGGGTAGTGAGCAGATAGCGGATGAACAGGTGCTCTTTTTGGGTGCCGACGGACATATTACGCAAATAAGAGAGAGTCTAAAATAGAGGTGGAGACATGAATACGAAGATTGATGTACTGGGCGTTTGGGTGGATAAAGTTACGATGGACGGCGCACTCGAGCGGCTGATGGAATTTTTAGAAGAGGATGCGCCGCATGCGGTGTACACGCCGAACTCCGAGATTTTGATGAGGGCATACCGTGACGAAAAATTCCGTGATGTCTTAAATACGGCAGAGCTGATTACACCCGACGGAATCGGTGTGGTTTATGCTTCAAAAATTTTGAAAGATCCGCTTTCCGAGCGTGTGGGCGGGTTTGACCTTGCCTCACGACTCATTGAAAAGGTATCGGACGGCTCAAAAAGCCTCTATTTCTTTGGCGGAAAGCCGGGGGTTGCGGAAACGGCGAAGGAAAAGCTCTGCGAAACCTACCCGAATTTATGCGTTGTAGGCACGAGCGACGGATATTTTGATGAGGGAAAAGAACAACGGATCATAGCCGACATCAAAGAAAAAAACCCCGATATCTTGTTTGTCTGCCTCGGTGCACCGAAGCAGGAGGAATGGATCCTTTCGCACAAAGCAGAGCTTGGCGTTAAAGTCTTAATGGGCATCGGAGGAAGCCTCGACGTCTTTGCAGGAGTTACCGAGCGTGCGCCCGAGGGATTTCAGAAAATGGGCCTTGAATGGCTGTATCGCTTGATGAAACAACCGTCAAGAATCGGACGGATGATGGACTTACCGAAGTTCGGGATGACGGTATTGTTTAAGGGAAAACGTGTGAAATAAACCGCTTTTGGAGGATTACTATGGGAGAATTTAGGTCGGGTTTTGTGAGCTTAATCGGAAGACCGAATGTAGGAAAATCAACGCTTTTAAACCGCTTGGTCGGCGAAAAGATTGCGATTATTTCAAGCAAGCCGCAAACCACACGCAATAATGTGCTCGGCATTCTGACCGAGGAGGATTTGCAGATTGTATTTACCGATACGCCGGGCATTCATGCCCCCACCACAAAACTCGGCGAGTTTATGGTTCGGTCGGCGGAGACTGCCATGCGGGATGTCGATGCGGTTTTATTTTTGATTGAGCCGGTGGCGAATGTTGGAACGATTGAAGAGAGGATATTAAAAGAACTGGAACATTGTGAAAGCCCCGTAATTTTGGTCATCAATAAAATTGATACGGTAAAACGAGAGTTGCTTTTGGATGTCATCACCAAATACACCGAGCGTTTTCATTTTCACGCTGTTGTCCCGATTTCAGCAAAGAAAGACGACGGCGTGGAGTTATTAAAGAAAGAGCTGTTTGCACTGATTCCGTTCGGGCCGATGTTTTATCCCGAGGACATGGTGACCGACCAGCCGGAGCGTCAACTAGTGGCAGAAACGGTCCGGGAAAAGATTTTGAGAAATTTAGACAAGGAAATTCCGCACGGTATTGCAATTGAAGTAATGCGGATGAAGGACAAAGGCTCGGTTGTTGAGATTATTGCAAACATTTATTGCGAAAAGGCGAGCCATAAAGGAATCATTATCGGAAAAAACGGAGAAATGCTCAAAAAAATCGGGCGCCTGTCCCGAGAAGACATGGAAAAAATGCTCGGCAAGAAGGTCTTTTTGGAGCTTTGGGTCAAGGTCAAAGAGGATTGGCGAAACCGTGACAGTTTAATCCGAAATTTTGGCTATGACACGAGAGAATAAATGTTTATTTTAGAAAAAACTGTCATTTGATTCAGAGTATATTCCGCCCCGATTTTCCCAAACTACGCTTGAGGGAAAATTTTTGTGAAGGCGGGATGAAAATGATTGAGGAACTTGCTTGGAATATGTTTTGCTTAACAGGAAATATTGATGAATATTTGTTATATAAAAATGCTGAAATCGAGGGACAAGCCCCAAAAAGCGTAAATGGTCCGGAGAAAGAAGCTGAGAGGGAAGCAGAATGGAGCTACTAAAAACAGAGGGCGTGGTCTTAAAGCGCACGAAGGTCGGGGACAATGATGTTATCCTGACCGTTTTCAGCCGTGAGCACGGTCTCATTCAGGTGTCCGTAAAAGGTGCACGCAGCCTAAAAAGTCGTATGGCGGCGGGCTCGGCGCTGTTTACTTACGCAGAATTTATCTTAAAGCCGGGGCGCACGATGTATTCTATGAGCGCAGCGGAGCCGAAAGAAAGCTTTTATCAGCTCGCAACCAACATCGAACGGCTCGCCTTTGCGACCTATATCTCTGACTTGACCGCTTTTTGTGTGCGGGAGGGCGGGGGCGATGAGCGCCTGCTTTCGGTGTTGCTCAATACTTTGTATCTTTTGGCGAACTCGCAGCGGGACTTACGTTTGGTAAAGTGTGTGTATGAGCTGAAGCTTTTAGACTGCATCGGGCTTGCACCCGAGCTTTCGGGTTGCGTCCGCTGTGGCGATGTATCGGAGATTGACTATCTTTCTCCTGCCGAGGGCGGACTTTTATGCCGCTCGTGCAAAAAAGATGAGGATGCGGCAAGACCCTTAGACGAACAGTGTCTGATTGCGATGCGCTATATTTTATACAGCGACGACAAGCGTGCGTTTGCATTTTCGGCCGGCGAACAGGTGACACAGATGCTCGAGGACCATATCGAAGCTTTTGTGCGCAGGCATATTGACAGAGATTTTTATTCCCTTACATACTTAAATACCATCCTTGGAAAAAATGAGAAACCACGGTAAAAGGAGAAGCCTATGAATATCGACCAACTGCTTGTGCGTGTACAAAAACCGACACGCTACATTGGAACAGAATTTAACAGCGTACATAAAAAACCGGAGGAGATGGCAATCCGCTTTGCTTTTTGCTTTCCTGATGTCTATGAGGTTGGAATGTCGCATCTCGGAATGAAGATTTTATATCACCTCTTAAATCGTGAGGAGGATATCTATTGCGAGCGTGTGTTTGCACCGTGGGTGGATATGGAGGAGGAAATGCGAAAAGAAGGCGTGCCGCTGTTTTCGCTCGAAACCACTTCGCCGGTTGCCGATTTTGATTTTGTCGGCTTTACGCTTCAGTATGAAATGAGCTTTTCCAATATCATCAATATGCTCGATTTGGCAGGGATTTCGCTCTACTCTTCCGAGCGGAAAGAGGACGATCCCTTTATCTGCTGTGGCGGACCTTGCGCCTATAATCCCGAGCCGCTTGCTGATTTTGTGGACTTCTTTATGCTTGGCGAGGGCGAAGAAGTGATGCTTGAGGTCATGGAGGCTTACCGCAAGTGGAAAGCGTCCGGCGCACCACGCCGTGCCTTTTTAGAAAGCTTGCTTTCGGTTCCGGGCGTGTATGTGCCTTGTTTTTATGACGTTACATATAAAGAAGACGGTACGATTGAGAGTTTTACACCCAATCATCCGTCTGCACCGAAAACCATTACAAAACGGATTATTCATGACTTGGACAAAGTCATCTATCCCGATAACTTTATTGTTCCCTTTATGGAGATTGTCCACGACCGTATGATGCTTGAGGTGTTCCGTGGTTGTATCCGTGGCTGCCGTTTCTGTCAGGCGGGCATGGTGTATCGACCGGTGCGTGAAAAGAGCGCAAAGACGCTTTTTTCCTGTGCACAAAAGCTGATTGATTCGACGGGCTATGAAGAGCTTTCGATTTCGAGCCTTTCGACCAGCGATTATACGGAATTAAAAGAATTGACCGACGGCCTTTTGGAACTTACAGAAGAGAAAAAAATAAGCCTGAGTCTTCCGTCGCTTCGTTTGGACAATTTCTCGATGGAGCTGATGCAGAAGGTGCAGAAAGTGCGAAAAAGCGGTCTGACCTTTGCGCCCGAGGCGGGCACACAGCGTCTGCGTGATGTCATCAACAAGGGCGTGACGGAGGAGGACCTGCTCCGTGCGGCATCAATTGCATTTGGTGGCGGTTACGGCGGCGTTAAGCTCTATTTTATGATGGGATTGCCGACGGAGACAAACGAGGATTTAAAAGGTATCGCAAAGCTCGCCGAAAAAGTAGTCGAGTGCTATTTTGTCGTACCGAAAGAACAGAGGAACAAGAACTTAAAGGTAACGGTCAGCACCTCATCCTTTGTACCTAAACCACACACACCGTTTCAGTGGGTGCGTCAGAATGATGTGGAAGAGCTTTTGGAAAAACAGAATTTCTTAAAAGGTCAGATTACCAGCAAGCGAGTGAGTTACAACTGGCATGAGGCAAAGCTTTCGGTGCTCGAAGGCGTGTTTGCACGTGGCGACAGAAAGCTTTCGAAGGTGCTCGCCTGCGCCCAAAAGTTAGGCGCACGATTTGACGGATGGCACGAGTTTTTCGATTGGGAGTTGTGGATGCAAGCCTTCGACGAGGCTGGCGTAGACCCGTATTTTTACAATCTGCGTGAACGCAGCTATGAAGAAATTCTGCCTTGGGACCATATCAATGCAGGTCCGTCCAAGGAATTTTTAATGCGGGAAAATGAAAAAGCAAAACGGGCAGAGGTCACACCGAACTGCCGTGAAAAGTGTGCCGGTTGCGGCGTCAACGTAAGTCTGGGGGGTGGACATTGTGGCTAAGTATCGATTGGAGTTTTCAAAAGAGGGCGATGCCAAGTTTGTCTCCCACTTAGATTTGGTCCGGCTTTTTACCCGTGTATTTAAGCGTGCAGGCCTTCCGCTTGCGTATTCGGAGGGCTTTAATCCGCACCCGAAGATGTCCATCGGCATTCCGCTTTCGGTGGGTGTAACGAGTGAGGCAGAATTGCTTGATGCGGAGTTTTATGAGGAAGTTCCCGCCATAGAGATCAAGGAGCGAATGAACCAAACCATGCCGATCGGAATTGCCATTACCAAGGTGCAAAGGATCGAGCAGGGAATGCCCAAGCTTTCTTCGGTTTCCCGTGCAAGCTATCGGGTAAGCCTATCAGGCGAGGGGGTAGCAAAAGAAGCGCTGTCCGAATTTCTCAAGCGAGAAACGATAGAAGTAGAAAAGAAAACCAAGCGTTCGGAAAAGTTGGTGGATATCAAACCGGATATTTTCGGGATTTCACACGAAGATGAAAAAACACTTATCATGACGCTTGCTACCGGCAGCACGGCAAACTTAAAGCCGGAGGTTGTGCTTTCGGCGATGAGGCTGTACATCCCTGACTGCGCAGGAGAAGCGGAGAGGATTCACCGTCTGTCAATGACGGATGATGCCGGTCAAATGCTGGTGAAAGAATGATATTTTTCTTGCCTGACGGCGCAAGAAGGATTATAATAGAAGAAATAGTAGGCGAAAGGATGAAAACAATGTCAGAAATCAAAAATAATTACCGTGATGTGGACTTGCGTGAGGTGTTTGGCAGCCACGTGTTTTGTGACAGCGTCATGAGAGAACGCCTGCCGAGAGAGACCTATCGGGCATTACATAAAACGATTCAAGAGGGCACCCCGCTGGAAACCGAGGTTGCCAATGTGGTAGCTCATGCAATGATGGAGTGGGCGATTGAACACGGCGCAACCCACTACACGCATTGGTTTCAGCCCTTAAATGGCTTTACCGCAGAAAAGCACGATTCTTTTTTGAGTGTTCCGTTTGGTGCGGATAAAGCGATTGCTGAGTTTTCCGGTAAGGAATTGATTAAAGGTGAGCCTGACGCATCGTCTTTCCCGTCCGGTGGCTTGCGTGCGACCTTTGAGGCACGGGGATATACGGCGTGGGACTGCACGTCTCCCGCATTCTTAAAAGAGGATTCTTCGGGAGTTACCTTGTGCATCCCGACGGCGTTTTGCTCCTATAACGGAGAGGCGCTGGACAAAAAAACGCCGCTTCTTCGCTCCGTTGAGGCAATTTCAAAGCAGGCGGTTCGTATTCTGCGCCTGTTTGGCGATGAGGAAACGGGGCGTGTCAGCGTCTGCTGCGGACCCGAGCAGGAATACTTTTTGATTGATAAAGAAATGTTTAAAAAACGGACCGACTTGGTGTTTACGGGCCGTACGCTGTTTGGATGTAAGCCGCCGAAGACGCAGGAGATGGATGACCATTATTTCGGCACGCTCAAAGAGCGGGTATCTGCGTTTATGAAGGAGCTGGATTTCGAGCTTTGGAAAGTCGGTGTTATGGCGAAGACCAAGCATAACGAGGCAGCGCCGGCGCAGCATGAGCTGGCACCAATTTTTGATACCGTAAACATTGCAACAGACCACAACCAGCTCACGATGGAGCTGATGAAGAAAATTGCAGACCGTCACGGAATGGCGTGCCTGCTTCATGAAAAACCGTTTGCCGGCATCAACGGAAGCGGAAAGCACAACAACTGGTCACTATCAACAGATCGGGGTATCAACCTATTTAATCCCGGAAAAACACCGAGAGAAAATGCACAGTTTTTGATCTTTTTGTGTGCCGTCTTAAAGGCAATTGATGAGCACGCAGAGCTGATTCGTGCTTCGGCTGCCAATGCCGGAAACGACTATCGTCTGGGAGCACTTGAAGCACCGCCGGCGATTATTTCTGTTTTCTTGGGAGAAGAGCTTGCCGAGGTGCTTGATGAAGTGGAAAAGGGCATCAAACGAGATGTGAATTTCGGCGGTAAGATGGATTTCGGCGTGCCGACACTTCCGGCATTTCAGCTCGATAAAACTGACAGAAACAGAACCTCACCGTTTGCCTTTACGGGAAACAAATTTGAGTTCCGCATGGTGCCGTCCTCTGCGTCTGTCGCAGGGCCGAACACCGTATTAAATACCGTAGTTGCAGATGCGCTTTGTGAGATTGCAGATGAGCTTGAGGGAGCAAAGGATTTTGGAAAAGCCGTGAGCTCGGTGCTTTCAAAGCTTGTAAAAAAGCATAAAAGAGTTATTTTTGACGGAAATGGCTATGGCGAAGAATGGGTGAAAGAAGCTGAAAAGCGTGGTCTTCCGAATGTGGGCAACTCTGTGGATTCGTATGCGGCGTTTATTAAAGATGAGTCCGTTCGTGTGTTTGAAAAACATCACGTATATACCAAAGCAGAACTTGATTCCCGTTATGAAATCAAAATGGAGAAGTATATCAAAATCAACACCATCGAAGCACATACGATGCTCGAGATGTGCCGCAAGCAGATTATCCCTGCGGTGATGAGTTACAGCGACAAGCTGGCAAAAACAATTGTACATCTCAAAGAAACGGGGCTGCCTGTGGATATGCAGACCTATGAGGAGACGCTTGCGAGCGTGACCTCAAATCTTGCTAAATTAAACCGCAGCGTCAAGCAGCTGGAACAAGCCGTGGAAAAGGCTGAGCGCATGGAAGATGATTTTATCAAGCGTGCACAGTTTATGCGGGATCGTGTGGTGGCGTTGATGCAGGAGGTCAGAAAATACGCCGACGGCTTAGAGATGTGTGTCGGCAGGGAATACTGGCCGATTCCCACCTACAGCGACTTGATTTACAGTGTTTAATCGGTAACTACGGGATAAGAGGCACGCCTCTTATCCCTGTTCTTGTTTTTTTAATGGTAAGAAAAGATAATTCAGAAGAAGGGAGAGATCATGATGAACGCCAGAGAAGTTGCGCTGAAAATTTTGTATGAAACGCAAACAAAGGACGCCTATTTAAATATCGTCTTTGCTAAAATCCTGAGGGGTACGGACCTTTCGCATCAGGAGCGTGCGCTCGTAAAGGAGCTGGTTGTAGGCACGACACAGCATCGGATGACGCTCGACTATGCTATCTCGCAATTTTCCAGCGTTCGTTTGAAAAAGATTTCGCCCTATATTCTTGAGATTTTACGTATGGGGATTTACCAACTGCACTTTATGGATAAAATCCCGGCGTCCGCTGCGGTGAATGAGAGTGTCAAGCTTGCCAAAAAATATGGGCACCGTGCCTCTGCGGGTTTTGTCAATGCCATCTTAAAGCGAATTGCGGGCGAAACGACCTTGCCGCTTCCTGACAGAAAAGCATCGGAGATGGCTTATTTGTCCGTGAAATATTCCCATCCGGAGGCGCTTTGCGAGTGGTATGTGGAGACCTTCGGAAAGGAGAGAGCAGAGGAGCTGCTTGAGATAAATAACAAACGGCCTCCCATTTGTGCAAGGGTAAACCGCTTAAAAATGACCAGAGAAGAATTGATAGAAAAGTTAAAAGCAGAAGGCATTCATGCGGTCAGTGCTTCGGCGACGGATGGTGGAGTTTTAATTTTGGGTGGCAATATCGAGGCAACGGAGTGCTACCGAGAAGGAGAGGTCAGTGTACAGGGTTTATCCTCGCAACTGGCGGCATTTTCCCTTGCACCTGAGCCGGGGCAGACGGTGTTTGACTTGTGCGCTGCGCCCGGCGGGAAAACAGCACATTTAGCAGAGCTTATGGAAAATGAAGGGTCGGTGCTTGCAACGGACCTTTATGAGCATCGGCTTTCTTTTGTTCGAGAGAATGCCAAACGACTGGGACTTAGCATTATTTCGGCGGAACAGAGAGATGCAACAAAACTCGATGAGGCACAGGTGGGTAAAGCGGATAAGATTTTATTGGACGTTCCCTGCTCCGGCCTCGGTATCATCCGACGAAAACCTGACATCCGCTACAAAGAGGGGCTCGTGGAGTTTGATGAAATCACACGAATTCAAAAAAACATATTGAATATTTGCTCAAAATATCTTAAAATAGAAGGAGAGCTTGTATACTCGACTTGTACGGTGAATCCGGCGGAAAATATGGGTGTTGTCGAGGAGTTTTTAAAAGAACATCCGGAGTTTTCGCTGATGGATGCAGGGAATGAGCATATGAGTGAGACTTTGCGTGAGGAAATGAAGCAAGGCTATATTACGCTTTATCCGGACGATAGCGGTTGTGACGGATTTTTTATCTGTAAGATGAAAAGGAGAGGCTGATGAAAAAGACCGACTTAAAAAACCTGACGCTGGAGGAGCTTTCCTCTTTTGTGTCCGCACTCGGCGAGGCGGGCTATCGTGCCAAACAGATTTTCCGATGGATTTATCGGGGCGTGCGCTCGTTTGATGAGATGACAGATTTGTCGAAATCACTGAGAGAAAAACTTTGTCAAACCTGTACCATCGGGAATCTTGAAATTGAAAAGAAGTTGGTTTCCAAAATCGATGGAACGGTGAAATATTTGTTCCGCCTTTTGGACGGAAATTTGATAGAGAGTGTGCTTATGAGCTATAAGCACGGCAATACCATTTGCGTCTCCTCGCAGGTCGGCTGCCGTATGGGGTGTCGCTTTTGTGCATCGACCATTGGCGGACTGGTGCGCAGCCTTACCCCGTCAGAAATCATTGACCAGGTGATGAAGGCGGAGGAGGACTCGGGCAGGAAAATTTCCAATATCGTGATGATGGGCATCGGCGAACCATTGGACAATTATGATAACGTAATCAAATTCTTAAAAATTGTAAATCATCCCGAGGGGCTCGGCATCGGCTACCGACACATCTCGCTTTCCACTTGCGGTGTAGTGGATCGGATTTATGATCTGGCAAAGGAAAATCTGCCGATTACACTTTCGATTTCTCTCCACAACCCGTTTGATGAGGAAAGACGGAAGATTATGCCGGTGGACGTGACCTATCCGCTTCCGACTCTGATGGAAGCACTGCGCAGCTATCTTGCGGCGACAGGCCGCAGAATTAGTGTAGAATATGCAATGATCCGGGGCGAAAACGACACCGAGGAGTGTGCACGAGAGTTGGCACGGCTGTTTCGGGGGATGTTGGTACACATCAATTTAATCCCGGTCAATACCGTAAAAGAAAGAGACTATGTCAAAAGTGACAGCGCTCAAATTAGACGGTTTATGGGACAATTGGAAAAACTGGGGCTGTCGGTTACGGTGCGCCGTGAACTGGGCAGCGATATCAATGCGGCTTGCGGTCAGCTTCGCAAGTCAGTTATAGAGGAACAAAGGCAAAAGCAAGAGGTGATAGAAGAATGAGGATCGGAACTTATACGGACCTGGGAAAAACCAGACCGATCAACGAGGACAATTTTTATGTTTCGGAGTATGTTTCCCGCCCCGGTGTGATTTATGCTATGGTTGCAGACGGAATGGGAGGACATAATGCCGGTGAGACGGCGAGCCAGATAGCGACCTTTGAGGTCAGCGATTTTATCAATCGTAATTACACGGTGGATGTTCCGCCGGAGGAAATTAAGCATATGCTGACCGCCGCAATTAAGCATGCCAATAAGAAGATTTACAGCGGCGCAAAGGAGAATGCCTCATACTACGGTATGGGAACGACGATTACAGCGATGTTTTACTATGACACCTATGTAACGCTGGCGCACGTGGGCGATTCCCGAGCCTATGTTCTTCGGGGGGATGTGATACATAAGCTGACACAAGACCATTCCTTAGTGGCTGAACTTTTGGCAAACGGCCAGATTACCCCTGAGCAGGCAAGAAATCATCCGCAAAAGAACGTGATTACACGGGCCGTTGGCACCGATCCGGATGTTGAAGTGGATATATACGAGTTTCGCACGGAACCGAAAGACATCATTTTATTATGTACAGACGGACTGTCAAATCTGCTTTCCGACCAGGAAATGCAGGAACTGATTCGTTCCTCGGCGAAGATGGAGGAAGCCGCAAAAGCCTTGGTTGAAGCGGCGAATGAAAAGGGCGGCTTTGACAATATAACAGCTGTTCTTTTGGAAATATGACGGACATTGTTCAGAAATTATGATGTGGAGATGAATGATATGTTGATAGGAACTGTGATTGCAAACAGATATGAAATAATTGAAGAAGTGGGAAAGGGCGGCATGGCGGTTGTCTACAAGGCAAAATGTCTTGTGCTGAATCGTTATGTGGCACTCAAAGTGTTGCGCCAGGAATTTAAGGAAGATACGGATTTTATCCATCGTTTTAAAGTAGAGGCACAGTCGGCGGGAAGCCTTTCTCACCCGAACATTGTCTCGATTTATGATGTTTGTCAGAGCGATGGTGTAGACTATATCGTTATGGAATACGTAGAGGGTGTGACGCTGAAAGAATACATAGAAAAAAGAGGCGTTATTCCGTGGAAAGAGGCCGTAGACTATGCGGCACAGATTTGTGCAGGCCTTGAGCATGCACATAAAAAAGGCATCATCCATAAGGACATCAAACCGCATAATGTGATTATTACCCGTGAGGGGACCCTCAAGATTACGGACTTTGGTATTGCAAAAGTGATGAGCACGTCGACGATTGCCACCGGCGGTGCGCAGGCGATGGGCTCGGTGCATTACTTCTCTCCGGAGCAGGCACGTGGAGGCTATACCGATGCCAAAACAGATATTTATTCGCTTGGCGTATTGATGTATGAAATGGTGACCGGACGTTTGCCGTTTGAGGGAGATACGGCGGTTGCTGTGGCTATGCAGCACATCGAAAAGGAACCCACGCCGCCGACGAAAATCAATCCCAGTATCGATGCTTCGCTTGAGAATGTGATTCTGCGTGCGATGAGCAAGGAGCAGATGCGTCGTTATGAATCTGCAACAAAGATGATGATTGATTTAAAGAAAGTATATATGGGAACACCCGTAACCTTTGACCCCGCACTTGTCGGCGGAGAAACCGCCGTGATCCCCACAATTAAAACAAAGGATCACGTGGTTCCGCAAGAGTTGCTTGGAAAGCAGAGAGGCAGAACAACGACGTCGGCGCCAAAAGCAGGCAAAACGAAAGAGCAGGCGAAAAAAGACAAAATAAGCCTGATTGCCGGAATTTGCAGCGGTGTTGCACTGTTTGCCATTTTTGCGATGGTGTTCTATTTCGTATTTTTAGCGCCTATGGGCGTTTCGGATGTCGAGCTTCCGGACTTTAAGAATATGACGGTGGAAGAGGCTCGTGAACTGGTCAAAGATACCCAGATACAGATTGAAGTGGCAGAAAGTGTAGAAAATAGAGAGGTTGAGGCGGGAGATATTATTTCTCAGGACCCAACCCCGAATAAAAAGGTGAAAAGCAACGCAACCATTCGTGTAGTAGTGAGCCTCGGCAGTGCAGGCGGTGAGATGCCCGACCTGGTGAACCGCATGAGTGAGGACGCACAGGATATTATTCGCAGACTTCACCTGGTTCCAAACGTTGTCAGTGAAATGAGCGAAGATGTTGCCAAGGGTTATGTCATTCGTCAGTCGCCGATGGAGGGCGTAAGATACAACGAGGGAGATACGGTAACAATTTATGTCAGCAGCGGGCAGGAGAATGCGATGGTGCCGGTGCCAAATCTCATTGGTCTGGCCGAAGAAGAAGCAAAAGAAACACTCTTGGCACTGGGCTTGACCTGGGGTACCATTACCGAGGTGGAAAGTTCCCGCCCGGAGGGAACGGTTGTTCAGCAGTCGATTAAGGCAGAAGTAATCGTTGCGAGCAAAACCAGTGTTGCTTTCCGCATCAGTGGCGGAAAAGGAGGCGCATCGTCGGAGTCACCTGCAACGCCGAAGCCGTCTATTCGACCGGTGGCGCCGAACGCTTGATAGATTCATCACATAAAATCAGCAGAACAGGCAGGGATTTTTGAATGCTCGAAGGTGTTATTGTCAAAGGAATCGGTGGATTTTATTATATCCGCACCGAGCAAGGACTTTATGAGGCCAAAGCACGGGGCAAGTTCCGCAGCCGTGGAATGATCCCAATGGTGGGCGACCGTGTGTATATGAGCGTGACGGACGAGACGGAAAAGAAAGGTAGTCTGGACGAGATTTTGCCGAGAAAGAATTCATTTATTCGTCCGCCTGTGGCAAATATTGACCATATTGTGATTACCTTTGCGGCGAAAGACCCGGAACCGAATCTTCGCTTGGTTGATAAATTAACGCTGGCGGCTCTTTCTGCCGGCGCAGAATGTAGTATTTGTATTAACAAGACAGATCTTTTTCCCGAGCGTGCCGAGGAACTGGCGGCGACGTATCGCTCGGCAGGCTTTTTTGTGATTTGCACAAGCGCAACCGAGGGGACGGGAAAAGAGGGACTTTGTAAGCTCCTGAAAGGGAAAGTGTCGGCCTTTGCCGGCAATTCCGGCGTGGGAAAATCGAGCATCTTAAATGGACTTTTGGACGGCGAACAGATGGAAACGGGCAGTATCAGCGAAAAGATCAAACGAGGCAGGCACACCACCCGCCACGTGGAGCTTTTATCCTTACCGTTTGGCGGTTTCGCATTTGACACCCCCGGATTTTCTTCGTTTGATACCCCGGAAATAAAGGCGGCGGAACTGGAACGCTATTTTCCGGAATTTGCACCTTATCTCGGAGAATGTCGCTTTGCCGGCTGTGCACATATCAATGAGCCGGACTGCGCCGTAAAGCAGGCGCTTGATAGCGGAAGGATTGCAAAGAGCCGATACGAAAGTTATACAGAGTTTTATGATACATTAAAACAGATTAAGGAGTGGATGAAATGATTAAAATTGCTCCTTCTATTTTATCCGCAGATTTTTCGCGGTTGGGGGAAGATGTTGCACTGGTAGAACAGGCCGGTGCAGAATATTTACATATTGACGTGATGGACGGACATCTTGTGCCGAACATTACGTTCGGTGCGCCGGTTGTCAAAAGTCTTCGCCCGCACAGCAAAATGATTTTTGACACACATTTGATGATTTCAGAGCCGCATCGCTATATCGAGGATTTTGCAAAAGCGGGCTCGGATATCATTACCATTCATATTGAGTGTGAAAGTGACATTAAAGAGACGCTGGATCGGATTCACGCACTGGGCAAAAAAGCAGGCCTTGCCTTAAACCCGGATGCGGAGCTTTCCCGAGTGCTTCCGTATCGGGATCAGATCGATATGTTGCTTTTAATGACCGTATTTGCAGGTTTTGGCGGACAGAAATATATTTCTTGCGTCAACCCGAAAATCGCCGAGGCGAGACGCCTGTTTGGTGAGGATTTTGACATTGAGGTAGATGGGGGTATTTCAGCAAGAAATATTGATGTTCCCCGGTCGCATGGTGCAAATATTTTTGTTGCAGGAAGTGCAATCTTCGGTGCGACGGATCCGGCGGCGGAAATCCGTGCAATGAGGGAGAAGGCATGAGGGCGCTGATCGTATCCGGCGGTACGCTTTCGGAGCCTGCATTTTATCGTCGTGTTGCGGAAAATGTTTCGCTTGTTGTCTGTGCCGACGGCGGATACTTAAATTGTGAAAAGCTGGGACTGATCCCTGATGTGGTGATTGGAGATTTTGACTCGGTGGACCGTGCACGGGTCTTTGCAAAAACTGTTTTTGAGCTTCCTACGGAGAAAGAGCGTACGGATACGCACGAGTGTGTGTGCTACTGTATAGAAAAAGGCTGTACGGAGATTTTGCTCATCGGTGGCATTGGCTCCCGTATGGATCACACACTGGCAAATATCCACTTGCTTTCGTTTGCATTGCAGCATGGGGTGCAGATGAAAATAATGAATGAACATAATGAAATTTTTTTGATAGATCAAACGGCAGAAATCCCTCGAAAAGAGGGGTGGCACATATCACTTTTGCCGCTATTTCCGGCAGACGGGATTTCGTCTGAGGGGCTGTATTATCCGCTTCATCAGGCGTCGATGGACATCGGAAACCCGTATGGTGTGAGCAATGAGTTTACGAAAGACGCAGCGAATGTGAATGTGGAAAAAGGGCAATTGATTGCCATTGTAAGTAGAGATTAAAGAGGGGCGTCTCCGAAGAATGTTGGAGGCGCACTTTTCAAATAGACGAAAGGACGGGTATGATGATAGTAGAACCGAAAATCAGGGGTTTTATCTGTACAACGGCACATGCAACCGGATGTAGAGAAAATGTAAAAAAACAGATAGAATATGTGAAATCCAAGCCGCAAACGAGCTGCGGAAAACGAGTGCTCGTGATTGGCGCATCCACCGGCTATGGACTTGCGTCTCGCATCACAGCGGCGTTCTCCGGAGGCGCTGCGACGATTGGCGTCATGTTTGAAAAGCCGGCGAATGGAAAGAAAACGGCGAGCGCCGGTTGGTATAATACGGCGGCGTTTGAAGAAATGGCGCAAAGCGAGGGGCTTTATGCCAAAACCATCAACGGAGATGCTTTTTCGGAGCTTACAAAAGCTGCCGTGATTGATATGATTGCTGAAGATTTGGGAACGGTGGACATGGTAATTTACAGCCTTGCCGCACCCAGACGCACGATGCCTGACGGAGAAACGGTTGCAAGCGTGTTAAAGACGACCGGCGAAGCGTATACCAATAAAACCATTGATCTTGCTAACCGCACAGTCGTTCCGGTGACCATCCCCCCGGCAACGTCGGAAGAAATTGTAAATACAGTAAAGGTGATGGGCGGCGAGGATTGGAAAGACTGGATTTATGCCTTGTCGGATGCCGGCGTATTGGCAGAGGGTGCAGTGACGATGGCATATAGCTATATTGGTCCGGAGCTTACGCATCCAATGTATTATAATGGTTCGATCGGTGCGGCGAAAAAGCATCTGTACGAAACGGCTAAAGATATGACGGAAGAACTTTCGGATATCGGTCTTTCGGCTTATGTTTCCATGAATAAGGCACTGGTCACGCAGGCAAGTTCAGCGATTCCTGTCGTTCCTCTTTACACAGCGATTCTCTATCGTATCATGAAAGAAAAAGGTTTGCACGAAGGCTGTATCGAGCAGATATACCGCCTGTTTTCCGAAAAGCTCGGCGATAAGACATCGGCGGAGGAGTGTATGCTTCGTGTGGATGATTGGGAACTGCGTGAGGACGTACAGGCGTTAGTCACTCAGGCGTGGAAAGAGATTACGACAGAAAATCTGGAAGAGCTTGCCGATGTGGATGGTTATTGGGAAGACTTTTATCGGATGTTCGGTTTTGGCATTTGCGGTGTAGACTATGATGCCGACATTGAAACGGAAGTTTTGATTCCAAGCATCTGTATGGAATAAAGAAAAGCGGGGAACTTTCAAAAGTTCCCCGCTTTTCTTTTGGTAACAGAGGGAAATCTCCCGCTTTTTTTCGACAAAAAACGAGGTTGACAAGGTGGGGCATGTGTGCTATAATTGTCACGTACGAAATTTTATGAAATGAAATTTCTAAAAGCCCGAAGGCACGGGAAATGGATTCTTTGTAAAATTGGTACATATCTCAATCGGAAAGAGTTTTCCGAAGCAAGATAATATGACCGCCGATAGTGATGTCGGCCAAGGCCATACGGACAGCCGGGTCAAATGCCGAAAACCGCAAACAGCGGTTGGCAACTTCTGTTGCCTTATTGATTGAGTTAAAAGCTCAAATTTTATAAGTTGGTGACTATAAACCGATGCCATCGGGGCATAAAACTTGTGAAATGGTCAATAAGAGTAGTAAAAGTAATCTTTGCTATATAGACTCTAAACCCATTGGGATACGCAAAAATAAAGGAAAGTTCTGTTTATTTTCGTGTTCGCTTTTTGCAAGTGGTATGCTGTTTGGCATACTGCTTTTTTTATTTTGCCGATGCGGGCAGAAAGGGGCGCATGTATGGAAAAAATTATTGAACTCAAAAACATTTCGAAATCGTTTGACGGCGAGAAAGTATTGGATCATATCAGCTTAGATATTTATGACAATGAATTTATTACGCTGCTCGGCCCCTCCAGTTGCGGAAAAACAACCCTGCTTCGCATGATTGGCGGATTTGCAAGCCCTGATGAGGGCGATATTCTGTTTATGGGTGAACGCTTAAACGACACGCCGCCGCATAAACGCAATGTAAATACGGTGTTCCAGAAATATGCGCTGTTTCCGCACCTGAATGTATTTGAAAATGTGGCGTTTCCCTTGCGTGAGCGAGGCGTAACGAAGGCGGAAATCAAAGAGCAGGTAACGAAAATGCTTTCTTTGGTTATGCTTGACGGTTTTGCCGAGCGCAGTGTGACCAGCCTTTCCGGCGGTCAGCAACAGAGAGTTGCGATTGCAAGAGCGCTCATCAATCATCCGAAGGTACTTTTATTAGACGAGCCTTTGGGAGCGCTGGACTTAAAACTGCGCAAGGACATGCAGCAGGAACTCAAAAAAATTCAGAAAAGCACAGGGATTACCTTTGTTTTTGTTACGCATGATCAGGAAGAAGCACTCAGTATGTCGGACACCATTGTTGTTTTAAGTGAAGGAAGAATTCAGCAGATTGGTACACCGACCGACATTTATAATGAACCGGTCAATGCATTCGTTGCCGATTTTATAGGAGAAAGTAACATCGTAGACGGCGTGATGTGTGAGGATTATCAGGTGCGTTTTTCCGGTCACGGCTTTTCCTGCCTCGATAAAGGGTTTGCAAAAAATGAGCCGGTCGATGTGGTGATAAGACCCGAGGACGTGGATATCGTGCCGGAGGAAGAGGGAATGCTTGCCGGCGTGGTCACGCAGGTTACCTTTATGGGTGTACACAATGAGATTATTGTAGATATTGGCGGCTTTAAGTGGATGATTCAGACAACGGATTCGGCAAGCGTGGGGCAACGCATTGGCATTTCGCTTGAGCCGGATGCAATTCATATTATGAAAAAATCAAAATATTCGGGCGTGTTTGGTGACTATTCTTCCTATTCGAATGAGCTTGATGAGCTTTCCGATCCGGGAGGTGAGGAGTAATCATGCAAAAAAACGAGCCGAGGAACCATAGCGGTCGGGCAGGCCTTGCTTTGGCACCGTATTCTCTTTGGTCCTTGATTTTTATTCTTGTCCCTTTGATGTTTGTTGCATATTATGCCTTTACCGATGAAAGCTTTCGTTTTACTACGGAAAATATCACTCGCTTTTTTACCGCTACCAGTAATTTGAAAGCAGACGACGGCAGCGTTTCCGAGGTGCGGACGTATCTTGTTATTTTTGCACGCTCTTTTAAGCTGGCGCTCGTTTCTACCGTGATTTGTCTGGTGCTTGGGTACCCGATGGCATATATTATGGCAAGGGCAAAGGCACGGACGCAGAAAATGATGATGACGCTGGTTATGATTCCCATGTGGATGAACTTTCTGATTCGTACGTATGCGTGGATGACGATACTTCAGGATACGGGCATTTTGAATAACTTCCTCACGGGCTTAGGACTTCCCGTGATTCGTATCATCGGTACGGAGACAGCGGTTGTTATCGGCATGGTGTATGACTTTTTCCCGTATATGATTTTGCCGATTTATTCCATTATGGCAAAAATGGATACCAGACTTTTGGAGGCGGCACGAGACTTAGGCTGTAATGGCTTCGGTGTTTTAAAACGTGTGATTTTCCCCTTGAGTCTGCCCGGTGTCATTTCGGGTGTTACGATGGTTTTGATTCCATCCATCAGTACCTTTTATATCTCACAAAAACTCGGCAACGGAAAGTTTTTCTTAATTGGAGATGCGATTGAAGGACAATATATTGCAAATAATTTACATTTTGCTGCGGCAATTGCGTTTATCATGATGGTGGTTCTTTTGGTGTTCATGGGTTTGTTCCGCTACCTGACATCAAAAGTTGTTTCCGGAGGTGAGAGTAAATGAAACTTTCGTCGAAAATTTATACAACCTTAATTTTTGTGTTTTTATTTGCTCCCATCGTTATTTTGTTGGTCTTTTCGTTTAATGAATCGAAGAGCCTGTCGGTATTTTCCGGTTTTTCTTTTAATTGGTATGAGGAATTGCTTTCCGATGAGGCGACGCTTGAATCGCTGAAAAATTCTTTGATTTTAGCACTTTCCGCCACTGTGATTTCCACGGTGATGGGGACGGCAGCGGCACTCGGTATATACCGCTTGCGCAAGAAATGGTATCGGGCGCTATTAAACACCGTAACCAATATTCCGATGATCAATCCGGATATTATTACCGGTATTTCGATGATGCTGTTGTTCGTGTTTGTCGGAAGAATGTTTTCCGCATCGACGAGCCTGAATTTTTGGACGATGCTGATTGCGCACGTGACCTTTTGTCTGCCGTATGTGATTTTTCAGGTGCTGCCAAAGCTCAATCAGATG
Organism: Clostridia bacterium; assembly: GCA_045536855.1. Classification (GTDB taxonomy): domain Bacteria; phylum Bacillota; class Clostridia; order UBA1381; family UBA9506; genus RGIG1666. Next base: position 20,774 of record JAZSOJ010000143.1, read on the forward strand.
GATGGCGACTTGATAGAAGCGGCACAGGACCTTGGCTGTACGCCACTTCGGGCCTTTTTTAAGGTTACGTTGCCGGAAATTATGCCCGGTATTATCACGGGCGCCATCATGGCATTTACCTTATCGTTTGACGATTTTGTCATCAGTTATTTTACGGCGGGAAATGATTTCCAGACCTTGCCGATCCGTATTTACGGCATGACGAAGAAAACCGTTACGCCTAAGATGTATGCTTTGGCAACCATTATCTTCTTTGTAACGTTGGCACTTTTAATGATTAACAATTTCGTTGACAATGAAGATAGTCGCAAGCTTCGGGAAAAGAAGAAAAAAACAAAAGCACAGCTTTTGGAGGAATAAAGGAGTAAGAAGATGAAAAAATATGTCGCACTGATTTTGTTGCTGATGGTTTTTTGCGCATGCTGTCTTACGGGTTGCGGTGGCGGCAATACGCTGACACTGAATGTCTATAACTGGGGAGAATATATCTCCGACGGCAGCGAGGGTAGTTTTGATACCATTAAGGAGTTTGAGGATTGGTATTTGGAGACTTATGGCGTGCCGGTCAGAGTCAATTATACGACCTTTGCATCCAATGAGGATATGTACAGTAAGCTTTCAAGCGGTGCCGTCAGCTATGATGTCGTTATTCCTTCGGACTATATGATTGCACGGATGGCGGCAGAAGATATGCTCTTACCGCTGGACTTTGAAAATATTCCGAACTATGAGTATATTGATGAGGACTTTAAGAGCCTTTATTATGACAAAGAGGGAAAATATACGGTGCCCTATGCGTACGGCATCATCGGCGTCATCTACAACGCAAACGAGGTAGATGAGGCGGACACGGGCAGCTGGGAGCTTTTGTGGAATGAAAAATATAAGGATAAGATTTTGCAGTTCAATAACTCCAGAGATGCTTTTGGTATGGCAATGTACAAAAAAGGGCTAGATGTTAACTCCGAAGACCCTGCCGTCTGGGATGCGGCATACGAAGAACTGCTCGCTCAGCGTCCGTTGGTTTATAGCCTTGTGATGGATGAAATTTATAATATGATGGAGGCGGGCGAAGCGGCGATTGGCGCATATTATGCCGGAGATTATTTTACGATGAAAGATGCACAGGCGGAGGACGTCGACTTGAAGTTCTACTATCCGGAGCGCACGAACTTCTATGTGGATGCGATGTGTATTCCGACCTGCTGTGAAAACAAAGAACTGGCAGAGATTTTCATTAACTTCATGCTCTCAAAAGATGCGGCGATTGCCAATGCGGAGTATACCTACTATGCTTCCCCCAACCGCCTGGTCTATGAAGATGAGGCATATATCGAAGAAATGGGCGAAGAGACGATGAATGTTCTTTACCGCTATGCCGGTGACTTTGCAAAGCGCTATGAAGAAAATGCATATCATAATCTAAAGCCGGAAACGCTTGATTATATCAATACCCTTTGGGAAACACTCAAAATCAATTAACGGTATAAAAATCCCCCTTTATGGAAGAATAAAGGGGGATTTTTGTGTTTGAACAGATTTTTGCAAAATGGAAGAATCTTGTTTTTTAGTCGGATACGGAAAATTGTTGCTTGGCCTTAAAAATATCGGTTTGTTTGGCGGCCTGCGGTTTTTTCCAACCACGAGACATCATTTCCTCCTGCACCGTGGCGCAGATGTTGTGTTCGTCTTCTAAAATGGAGAGGAAGGTGTTGCGGATGTTCTCGCCGCTGCATTCTCCAATAAAATCATTATAATCCGCCGCAATTTGTTTTTGCGTGCGAAGGGAATCGTTCATGATTTCCCGTTCGGTGCGTGGTTTTGTTTGATTCATCGTGCCCTCCCTACTGCAAGTAACCCATCAAAGTGTTAAAGTGCTGTTGATGCTTGTCAGCGATTCTGTTACAGGTCACTTTCAGCTGTGCATCGCTGCACTCGCCGGCGAAACTGCGATATTTTTTTACCAAAGCTTGCTCTTTTTCCAATTGCTGCTTTAGTGCGTCGAGCTCCTGATTGGTCAGATTCATGCTATTCATCCTTTCCGTAGACGTTTGTTTTTGTAGTATGGGCAGATAGAGGGAGAATTATTCATTTCCCTTTTTCGCAATAAGAATATGAATATTTTTTGTTTTCGGGGGAAAAGGGGATGACAAAACGGGAAAAAAGTATTACAATAAACATATGAAATGAAAAGAGGTGTTCATTATGGGGATGACCATGACGCAAAAAATTTTGGCCAATAAAGCCGGACTTCCGTTTGTGGTCAGCGGTCAGTTGATTAAAGCAAAGACGGATATGGTGCTTGGCAACGATATTACAGCGCCCGTGGCGATTTGCGAGTTTTTAAAAATTGGCATAAATGACGTGTTTGACAAAACGAAAATTGCGCTTGTGCCGGACCATTTTACGCCCAATAAGGACATCAAATCTGCCGAGCAGGCAAAGGTGATGCGAGAGTTTGCGAAGGCAAAGGGGATTGTGAACTATTTTGAAATTGGCGAGATGGGAATCGAACATGCGCTTTTGCCGGAAAAGGGACTGGTGGTTCCGGGCGAGTTAGTAATCGGTGCCGATTCGCATACTTGCACGTATGGCGCACTTGGCGCCTTTTCTACCGGTGTCGGCAGTACGGACATGGCGGGCGCCATGGCCACCGGAGAGGTGTGGCTGAAGGTGCCGGAAGCAATCCGTTTTCATCTGACGGGCTCGCTGCGTCCGTGGGTGAGCGGCAAAGATGTCATTCTTTCTATCATTGGAAAAATCGGCGTGGACGGAGCTTTATATCGCTCGATGGAGTTTGTCGGCGAGGGCGTGGCGGCGCTTTCCATGGACGACCGCTTTACGATTGCTAATATGGCGATTGAAGCGGGCGCAAAAAACGGAATTTTCCCGGTTGATGACAAAACCCGTGCGTATGTAAAAGACCACGGCGGAAGAAGTTTTCAAGAATTTACGGCGGATGAGGATGCAGAGTATGTCCGGACAATCGAAATCAATTTGTCGGAGATTGAGCCGACGGTTGCCTTTCCGCACCTGCCGGAGAATACAAAAACCGTAGCTGAGGCAGGGGATGTTCCGATTGACCAGGTGGTGATCGGCTCCTGTACCAATGGGCGCATCAGTGATTTGCGGGCGGCGGCGAAGGTCTTAGCGGGGAAAAAGGTCAAGGCAAGAACGATTATTATCCCTGCCACACAGAAGATTTATCTGGAGGCTCTGGAAGAGGGCTTACTTAAAATATTCATTGATGCGGGTGCGGTGGTCAGCACACCAACCTGCGGTCCGTGTCTCGGCGGTTATATGGGAATTTTAGCTGCGGGCGAGCGGTGCGTTGCTACCACCAACCGTAATTTTGTCGGACGAATGGGGCATCCCGAAAGTGAGGTATATCTGGCGAGTCCTGCCGTTGCGGCGGCGTCTGCCGCAGCAGGAAAAATTGCTCAGCCGTAAGGAGGAATCAGAATGAAATTCGAGGGGAAAACCATCAAATACGGAGATAATGTCGATACGGATGTTATCATCCCTGCCCGCTACTTAAACACCTCCGACCCAAAAGAGCTGGCAAAACATTGTATGGAGGATATCGACAAGGAGTTTGCCGGCAGGGTAGCGCCGGGGGATATCATGCTCGGTGGAAAAAATTTCGGGTGCGGCTCCTCTCGTGAGCATGCACCGATTGCTATCAAGGCAAGTGGCATCCGCTGTGTGGTTGCTGAGAGTTTTGCACGCATTTTTTATCGGAATGCAATCAATATCGGCCTGCCGATTTTGGAATGCCCCGAAATCTGCAGTGCAAATGACGGGGATAAACTTCGTGTGGATTTAGATAACGGTGTCATTTATAATCTGACACAACAATCTGAGTACGCTTCCGCACCGTTTCCGCCGTTCATGCAAGAAATCATGAATCAAGGCGGTTTAATTGGCTATATCAAGAGTAGTGTGGAGGAAGAAAGCAATGAAGTATAATATAGCGATATTAAAAGGAGACGGTATCGGTCCGGAAATTGTGGATGCGGCACTTTTCGTGCTTCGCCGCATCGGGGAAACATTCGGACATGAGTTTTCCTGCCGTTTTGCTAAGGTTGGCGGGGATGCGATTGACTCTTTTGGCGAGCCTCTTCCGAAAGAAACGCTTGAACTTTGTCTTGCAAGCGACAGTGTGCTGTTAGGTGCAGTGGGCGGTCCGAAATGGGATGGGGTTCCACCCGAGTTGCGTCCGGAAAAAGCGCTGCTCGGACTGCGGAAAGAGCTGGGCCTTTATGCGAACTTGCGCCCTGCGCTTCTTGCGCCGCAGCTTGCTGAGGCATCCCCCTTAAAGCAAGATATCATTGGGGACGGACTCAATCTTATGGTGGTGCGTGAACTGACGGGCGGTATCTATTTTGGAGAAAGAGGAACGGGTGAGAATTTTGCCTACGATACCGAAAAATATTATGATTATGAAATCCGGCGTATCGCACGGGTGGCGTTTGAAATTGCGAGAAAGCGGAACAAAAAAGTTACAAGCGTAGACAAGGCAAATGTTTTGGCAAGTTCAAAATTTTGGCGTGAAATTGTCTGCGAGGTGCATAAAGACTATCCGGATATTGAGCTTTCACATATGTATGTGGATAATGCGGCGATGCAAATTGCCATGAATCCCGGTCAGTTTGATGTGCTTGTGACCAGCAATATGTTTGGCGATATTTTATCGGATCTGGCATCCACTATTACCGGCTCCATCGGTATGCTCCCGTCTGCAAGTATGGGCGAGGGAAGTCGGGGAATCTATGAGCCGATTCACGGGAGTGCACCCGATATTGCCGGACAAGATATCGCAAATCCGATAGCGACGATTCTATCGCTTGCAATGATGCTCCGCACAGCATTCGGGCTTTCTGAGGAGGCAGATTGCGTGGAAACAGCGGTTTGGCGTACGCTCGATGCGGGATACCGCACGAAGGATATGATGTCTTTTGGAAAAACGCAGGTTGGCACACGTCAAATGGGAGAAAAAATAGCCTCGTTTTTATAAGATTCACTTGAAGAAGCAGAGGATTTTCGGCGTGGGAATACGCTTGTTTCGGTGCCCTGAGGACCTCAGAGACGATTTAGAAAAGAGGAAAACGATGTATTTTGAAGAGATTAAAGTCGGCGATACCCGAGTGCTTTCGCCGGCAAAAATAGAGAAAGAGGAAATGCTCGATTTTGCGAGAAAGTATGACAACATCCCTCTGCATACAGACGAAGAATATGCAAAAAACACACCCTTTGGCAGACTGATTGCGCCCGGAGTGATGTCATTTATGTCGGTTTGGAGGAAGTATTTGGAGCAGGACTTAATCGGCTCGGAGCTTTTGGCAGGCAAGTCCACCCATATTGAGTGGCTTGCGCCTGTTTATGCAGAGGATGTTCTGACCGGCGTGGTAACTGTCACGGGAAAAACCGAACGGAATGAAAAAAACGGAATTGTTGAAATCACCATAGAGGCAAGGAATCAAGAGGGAACGCTGGTGCTGACGAATGTGGCAGAGGCGGTTGTGAAAAAGAAATGGAAAGGAGAGATTTAAGTGCCTTATATTGCGATTAAAGGATATCCGAAGGATACAGAAACCAAAAGAAAAGTGGTCGAGGAAATCAACGAAATTTTTGTCAAATATTGGGGTTGTCCGAAAGAGGCAATCTCCATTTCCGTGGAGGAATTTGCGCCTGAATGCTGGGCGGAACAGGTGGTAAAACCAGAAATTGAACCCAATGAGGAGAAAATGATGATCCTTGCGGGAGAGAAACGATACAAATAAGTAGTGTTCTAAAAAAGAACGGCGATGGTTCGCCGTTCTTTTTTAGTGCCTATTTAGAAAATTTTCTAAATAGCATTGACGGGTGGATGTCGGTGTGGTAGAATCTATTTAGAAAGTTATCTAAATAGATGGAAAGGAGAGGTGCAAATGGCAATGAATGACACCTTGAAGGCGATTTCAGACCCCGTGCGTCGGGATATTCTTTCGATGCTAAAGAGCGGGAAGAAATCGGCGGGTGAAATTGCAGAGCGATTTCACCTGACGGGCGCAACGGTATCTTATCATCTGGCGAAATTGAAAAATGCCGATTTGATTGCAGAAGAGAAGGTAAAAAATTATATTTATTATGAACTCAACACCTCCGTTTTTGAAGAGGTACTGACTTGGATTTATGCGTTGGGAGGAAAAGAAAAATGAAATTTATAAAATGGAAAATCTGGGCGCTTACGACTTTTGTCTGTCTGTTGCCCATTCTTTTGGGTCTGGCTTTTTGGGGGAAACTGCCCGATATGATGGCGATTCATTTTGACATGTACAATAATCCGGACAATTTTGCGCCGAAGTGGTTTGTGGTCTTCGGTCTGCCCATATTGATGGCGCTCCTTCAGACGATTTGCTGTGTGATTAATGATGTGAATGCAAAAAAGTTTGGCGAGCGCAAAAAATTTGCATGGGTAAGCAAATGGGTAATTCCGGTTATTTCGATGGTCTTGCAGGTGGCGACACTGGCATTTGCAATGAATATTCCGGTTGATATCCGTTGCGTTGCGATGCTTTTGGTGGGCGTAATGTTTGTTGTGATTGGAAATTATATGCCGAAATTTGACCGTGTGAGGAATTTTAATATGAATGCGGAAAAAGCAAGAAAGGTCAACCGCCTGATTGGAAGAACCATGGTTGTTATGGGCATTTTGGCAATTCTCACTGTCTTTTTTGAGCCGATAGTTTCGGTTTTGTGGTTGTTGCTTCTGATACCTTTCGTTGTCATTACTTTCATTTACGGACTAAAGGTAGCGAAAGAATAAAGAAAACGAGGCAGCGTTGCTGCCTCGTTTTCTTTATTAAAAACTTTCATATACGACAACTTCGTTTATGGGACGCACTTTTTCATGCATTGCAATCGGTGCAGAATCTTTGTGCGGGTAGCCGATGGTAAGAAGTGCCAGCGGCTCGATGTTGGTTGGAATATGAAAAGTTTCTCTCATCTTTTGCGGTTCAAAGTACATCACCCAGCAAACGCCGAGCCCCGAATCGTGTGCGGCGAGCATCATGTGGGTCGCAACAATAGCGGCGTCAACGGGTGCAGACAGCGCACCGTCGTAGGGACGAATCCAACTTTCATCCTTGTTGTAGCAGACAAGAAGAGCACAAGGAGCGTCGAAATGGCATTTGGTACAACTCTTTAATTTTTCGAGCGCCTCGTCGGTATTTAAAACTAAAATTCTCTGCGGTTGGTAGTTACACCCCGTAGGTGCGAGATGGCCTGCAGCGAGAATGACATCTAAGTCTTCTTTTAAAACAGGACGGGTCTCAAACGTCCGGACGGAGTAGCGTTCTTTCATTAACTGCTGAAATTCCATAATCATCTTCCTTACCTTATTTTTCCCGATGAAGCGGAGTCGAACACAAGTCCTGCTTTGTCGGGGCATATGAAAAAACAAAGCCGCTGAACCGATACGGTTGAGCGGCTTTGTTTGGTCTGAGTGGGGAGAGTTGAACTCCCGGCCTCTTGAACCCCATTCAAGCGCGCTACCAAGCTGCGCCACACCCAGATACCCCACTATTATATACAAAAATCACCGCTTTGTCAAACCTTTTTCCGAAAAATGCGAAAAAAGTCCCTGTCTTTTCCTGCCCCTTGGCTGTGTATTGCGGGGCGGAGAAAACGGCGAGGTTTTCTTTTAAAAACGAATTCTTTCTCCTTGATTCTTGTCGATGTTTGTGGTATAATGGTATGGCTATTATGATAAAATAACGGAATTGTCGCCAAAAATTCAGGCGTTTTTTGGAAAAGGATCGAAATGTAATACAAGATAAGGGGTTATGTAAGAAATGAAAGCACAATTGTCGTCCATTTGGTACAAGGCGTTAAAATTTTTAAAAGAGCATAGTGAAGTTAGTCCGTCTTCGTACGAGCACTGGATTGAACCATTAATTCCGGTAGGCATAAGCGAGGATAAAATTTACTTGAAAATGCCGACGGAGGTACATCTGGAAATCGTGAAAACCATGCACCTTTCTGTGATCTCGGAGGCGATCAATGCTGTCGCAGATCATTTTTACCATGTGGTTTTGCTTGATTATAACGAGGATACGCCGCCGGAGCTGGAATATTCGGTAGTATTTGACCGTTCGGGCGATGAGGCGACGACCTTAAACCCACGGTACGCCTTTGATTCTTTCGTGGTCGGCGATTCCAACCGTTTGGCACATGCGGCGTCAAAAGCCGTATCCGAGCGTCCGGCACAAGCGTTTAACCCGCTGTTTTTGTACGGCGGTGCCGGTCTTGGAAAAACGCATCTGGCGCAGGCGATCGGCAATAAGATTATGGAGAACAACCCTTCAGCAAATATTCTCTATGTCACCAGCGAAAAATTCATGAATGAGTTTATTAACCTGATGGTTACACACCAGAATACGATTGATTTTCGGAATAAGTACCGCACCTGCGATGTTTTGATTATTGACGATATTCAATTTTTATCCAACAAAGACCAAACGCAGGTTGAATTCTTTCATACTTTTAATGCGCTTCACGAGGCAAATAAGCAGATTATTCTGACATCCGACCGTCCGCCGAAGGAAATGAAGGAACTCGAAGAACGAATGCGTACTCGTTTCGAGTGGGGACTCATTGTAGATATCAAACCGCCGGATTTAGAAACCCGTGTGGCAATTTTAAAGAAAAAGGCGAGCGAGGAAAACTTTGATGTTCCGGACAGCATTCTGTTTTATATCGCCGAGAACTTAAAATCGAATATCCGTAATTTAGAGGGTGTCTTAAAGCGTCTGACGGCATATAACGTGCTGATGGGAAAACCGATTACGATGCAGCTCGCAGATGAGGCAATCAAAGAATTTTTGAATAAAAACGAGGACCCGCATATCAATACGGAATATATTCTGTCTATCGTAGCAAACTATTTTAATATTACGTCGGATGAGATTCTTTCTTCCAAAAGAACACAGGAAATTTCTTACGCACGTCATATTGCGATGTACTTAATCCGTGAGTTCACCAACCTTTCCTTACCCAGAATCGGAAAGGAATTGGGAGGTAGAAATCACGCAACCATCTTAAATGGCATTAACAACATCAAAACCAGTATGCAAAAGGACGAGGACACGAAGAAAATCATCGATGAACTGGTGAAGAACTTAGAAAATCGAGACGATTGATTCGTTGCTCCGAGGAAAAGGAAACGGGTGATGGTATGAAGATTAAAATTACCACGGAATTTATTAAGCTGGACCAGCTGTTAAAATTCGCCGGTATCGCAGGCTCCGGAGCGGATGCGAAAGAGTTGATTTATGCCGGCGCAGTCAGTGTCAATGAAGAGGAATGCACGATGCGAGGCAAAAAAATCCGACCGGGCGATGAAGTACTTTTGGCGCTGGATGATGAACTGATTACGATTGTGGTGGAATAATTATGTATATTGAGCATTTGAGCTTAAAAAATTTTCGCAATTACGAAAATGAAGAATTTTCCTTTATTCCCGGCACGAACATTCTTTACGGTCAAAATGCGCAAGGAAAAACCAACGTATTAGAAGCTTTGTATTTTTTTTCTATCGGCAAGTCTTTCCGTACACCGCAAGACCGTGAATTGATTTGGTTTGGTGCAGATTTTTCCCGTGCCGAATTGACGTTTTCCGATCGGAAACGCAGTCAGAAGATTGAAATTATTCTGCGACGTGACCGCAAAAAGCAGATTAAGGTTGGCGGCGTGGTTATTCAAAAGCTGAGCGAACTGGTAGGAACACTCCAAGTGGTTTTGTTCTGTCCGGAGGAATTGAGCTTGGTAAAAGAGGGCCCATACGTTCGTCGGCGTTTTATCGACATTGCACTCAGCCAGTTGCGTCCGAACTACTATCGTCTGCTTTCTTCCTATCACAAGGTGTTAGAGCAGCGAAACCACTTGATTAAAAAAATCAAGTTCCAGGGGAACACAGCTCTTTCAGATACGATGTCTGTTTGGGATGAAAAGCTTTCCGAATATGGGGTTGAAATCGTTCGTTACCGAAGCGATTTTATAGGGAAACTCGAGGGGTTTGCCCAAAAGGTGCACGCAGAAATCTGTCCGGAAACGCTGGGGATAGAATACCGCACCCGAGTTACCACCAAGGAGGACTTTTTAGAAAAGCTTTCCTCAGGCATAGAACGTGAGTTGGAGCAGGGATGCACTTTGTTTGGTCCGCATCGGGACGACATTTTGTTAACGGTGGACGGACGGGAGGCAAAGACCTTTGCTTCGCAAGGTCAACAGCGCACCATCGTGCTTGCGCTAAAGCTTGCACAGGCAGATCTTTTGTTTGAGGAAACCGGTGAATATCCGATTCTTTTGCTTGACGATATTATGTCAGAACTGGACGCCGGTCGCCGTGCATATCTTGCGAAAAAAATTCAGGACAAACAGGTAATTATCACCTGCACTGATGTTGAGCCGAATCTGTCTGCGGGACAAACAAAGACGATTCATATTGAAAACGGCAGAATCATATAATTTGTGTTGCAAGGAGGGAGACTATGTTTTTGCATTTGGGTGGCGATACAGTCGTCAACTTAAAAGATGTCATTGCCATTATGGACTTAGATGTCACCAGCACCGCAAAAATCACACGTGAATTCCTTGCTGTTGCAGAAGAAGAGGGGTTTATTGTCAACGTTTCCGAGGATTTGCCGAAATCCTATGTGCTGACGGAAATTGACCATAAAAGTAAGATTTTTGTCTCTCCGATTTCGTCGGCCACACTCTTAAAACGTGCACGAAACATCCGTAGTCTTGCCCCGACGATTCAGCCGAAATAAAAAGACAATAAAAAGCGTTTGCTGCTTTAGCAAACGCTTTTTATTGTCTGCGATTGAAAAATAAAAAACCTCATCGGCAAAAATCTTTGATTTTGCCAATGAGGTTTGATTGTTTTTAGTGCATGAGTTTTGGAAGCTATACTTCTATTTCTACTTTATCTTCTTGCTTTATTTTCGGGAAAAGCACAGGGCATAAAGCAGCCAGAACCAGCATCAGAATCGTTGCAATCAAAAACAGGGTTCGAATCGATAAAGCCTGAGCGATTGCTCCGCCAATCAGCGAGCCTGCGGTTGTGCCAAGACCTGATGATACAAGTGTCCAGATACTCTGACCTGTTACAATGCTGTCACCGGGAACAATTTGGCAAATATATGGCGCCACGGATGCCCATTGAAAAGCAAACCATACACAACTGCCGAAGAAAGTCACAAGAATCAGGTAAGGATTTTCCGTAAACCATACAGCAAAGGAACGAAATGCCGCTGCAAATGCAATGATCAGGAAAAGCTTTCTCGGTGACATCTTGGCCATTTTCGCACCGAATAAAAGCATCATACCCCATTCAAGAAATGCCTCCACGCTAATCATAATACCAACATGCTCTAAATTTCCGTGAAGAACGTCGGCATAGTAAACAGGGAAGAACACGACGTTTACTGCGGAAACCATATAAAGCAAGAAAGTGTAGATTAAAAAGTACACAAACTTTTTGTTGAAAAGTTTTGCCAAATTGAAGCGTTCCTTCTTTTCCTGCTTCGGTATTGTTTCTTTCGGCGCAGCCAGAGAGATAATTGCCGAAATACCGGCGATGATAGCGATATAATAAAATATATCGTTGGAGGATTGAAATCCTACAAAACCCAGTACAAGTCCCGGTAATGCAAATCCGAACGAGGCAAAGGAACGAACTGCCCCAAACGGAAGTGTAAGCCGATCGGTGTTTTCTGCTGCGATAGAGTCAATCAGCGGCTGATGCACCATAAAACAGAAGTAAAACAAAAAGATGCACACATACAGCAAAGGAAGACTCATCTTCATGTACAAAAACGGCAGTGAAAACAACACGATGAGGACAAATGACAACGCAAGAACGTTGAATCTGTTTGTACTGCGATATGCGATTCTTGCCCAAACAAGCTGCGAAAGCATTGTTACGGCAGAACCGAATGCCATTACGGTACCGACGGTCTGCTCCGTAGAAAAGGGGAGGGAAGCCACATAAACAGACATAAAGTTGTTTACAAGGCATTGAAGTCCCCATGGCAAAGTATATAGAAGTATCAGTGTTCCGGTTAATCTTTTTTGCATTATGCTTTTGTCACCTCATAGGTTTCTTTGTTATAGTCAACCGTTATCACAGTATTGTCGGAATATGTAACCTTGTACACACCATCGGAAAGCTTTTCGTGCTTTACCATAAGCTCATACGCAAGGTGTTGTAGTGGTTTATATTCATCATACATTCTCTTAAGATGCTTAACGGATTCATTAAGCTGTTCATCGGTTGCGCAAAGTAAATCTGTTTCACCCATCC
>JAZSOJ010000200.1:0-2016 GCA_045536855.1 Clostridia bacterium
CGTAGTCCTCGTCCGTTGCTCGTTTTATATCCGGCAGGATGGCGCAAGCTTTATCGCACCCTCTCCATTCCACATGATATTCCTTCATCGCCTCATAGGCCGCAACAAGCGCTTCCTCTGCTACCGCTTCATCCACCAAAAGCGTTTCCGCCGCATTGCAAACTGCAGGACGGCTGGTTTTTGCATTGGTGATAATATCTACACCCATTGAAAGTTCCGCTGACTTTTCAATATAAACATGGCAATTACCTGTTCCTGTTTCAATGACAGGAACTGTTGCATTTTGTACAACACTTTGAATCAAACCCTTGCCACCCCGGGGAATCAAAACATCCAGATACTCATTCATTTTCATCATTTTGGTAACGGTTTCACGAGATGTATCACTTAAGAGCTGAACGCTATGCTTCGGAAAGCCGACATTGTCAAGCGCTTTTGTCATTGTGTCTATAATGGCCACATTCGAATGAATTGCCTCACTGCCACCACGCAAAATGCATGCATTCGATGTCTTCAAACACAAAACAGCCGCATCTACCGTCACATTGGGACGAGCCTCGTAGATGATACCAACAACGCCGAGCGGGACTCTCTTTTTTCCTATGACCAAGCCATTCGGCCGTTTGGTCATTCCTAACACTTCGCCCACCGGGTCAGGCAGAGAATTTACCTGGCGTGCTCCTTCTGCCATATCTTTAATACGCTTTTCCGTCAATGTCAATCGGTCAATCAGCGCTTCGCCGGCACCTTTTGCTTTTAAGGCGTCTACATCCTTTTTATTTTCAGTTAAAATCGCAGGAATATTCGCCTCCAAGGCATCTGCAATTGCAAGCAGTGCCGCCTCCTTTTCCTGCGCACTAATGTTCATCAGACGGTAACTTGCCTGTTTTGCCTGTCTACCTAATTGCTCTAACATGGAATCATCCTCTCTTGGCACAAAACAATGTACCGACTTGTTTGCCATCTAACACATCATAAATAACACGGGGGTTTTTTCCGTTTGTAATTACCATATGAACCCCGTGTGCTGTCGCACGACGTGCTGCAAGCAATTTGGTTGCCATTCCGCCCGTCCCACGCTTAGACCCTGCGCCGCCTGCGGTATTGAGCAACTCATCCGTAATTTCCTCAACACGAGTCACCAGCTTTGCACCTCGATCCGTACGAGGATCCGCACTATAGAGTCCGTCAATATCACTTAAAATAATTAACGCCTGCGCACCAATTAAAGACGCAACAACCGCCGACAAAGTATCATTATCACCAAACTCAATTTCCTCTGTGGAAATAACGTCATTTTCATTTACAATCGGGATAATTCCCCAATCTAAAAGCTGTACAAAGGTATTGAACGCATTTTCTTTGCGAACAGCATCTTCAAGCACATTCTTTGTCAGAAGAATCTGCGCCACGCTGCAGCCGTATTCGGAAAACAAGCGTCCGTAGATTCCCATCAGCTCGCATTGACCAACCGCCGAATATGCCTGCTTTTCCGTTGTTGTACGTTCTTTTTTTATCGTCCCCAGCTTTCCGGCGCCAACACCTACAGCACCACTACTGACTAAGACGACCTCTTTACCGCTATGTCTTAAATCCGCTAAAACACGGACTAAAACCTCAACTGTCTTTAAGTTTATGTTTCCCGTTTCGTGTGTCAAGGTTGATGTTCCAACCTTAACCACAACTCGTTTTGCCTGTTTTAATTCTCCTAATACTTTCGGCATTTTTTCTTCCCCTTTATAATTACTTGGATCGAACAACACTAATTCCGTCAATTACCGGTGTCGATTGAATTGACGGCGTAATGATTTCCATTTCAGAACCATATACCAAATGAATATTATTGCCGGTAAAATAGCCGTCGTCTGTTCTTTTTCCGTCTACACGGAGCACCATTAATACATCCATTTTCTCCGGCACTTCCGCAACCGCTGCTCTTCCGTCAAACCCGGTGATGATTCTTGTTGCCGGTTCTTGGAAAACCGAAACAACTTCACCAAGTCGGATCGTAGCCAT